>CAVFWY010000075.1:0-8615 GCA_963626175.1 Gemmiger sp. | reverse complement strand
TGTAGCGTTCCTTGCCCTCGTTCTTCTTCAGCGACTTCTCAAACGTGTGCCCGTTCTCCCAGAATGCGAGGACTTCCTCCTCCATCTTCGGGAATGCAACCTTATTCGATACCGATTTGAACATCTCGTTTGTGCTCCGTTTCAGATGAAAACGCCGTATTATACCATATTTGGGCAACCTAATCGGCGACAGAATGGGGAATGGGTCGAACGGTGCGCCGGCGGCGGCGGATTTTGAGGAGGTGGATGGCGTTCACGAGATTGTAGTAGGGCGCGAGAAGCGGTTCGGACGGCGGCTTCAGCCCGACGGCCTTCATCGCGGCGTGGTAGAGCTTGCGGTAGGGACGGTGCGACGGCTTCCACGGCTTCTTCGGCCCCCAGAAGTGGAGAATGCAGGGCGAAAGCGCGGCCTCGAGGCATTCCTCAGGCGGATTCCCGAACCAATACTTCGCCGAAAGGTCGCCCGTGGCGAAGAACTTCAGCTGACGGTCGTGCAGATTCCACTTGACGGGCAGGACGGCGATCCTGTCCCAGAAGAGCGCGTTGTAGGCATCCTGCTCGATGCGGTCGGCGATGTCGTAGTGCGCCCGATACCACTCGACGATCTGCCGCGCCGTCTGCTCCTCGCGACACTTCGCTGTGTTGAAAACAACCACGCCCGTGTTGAAATACCGCTCGACGAACGGCGGCAGCACCCCGCTATCCCAGACCGCATTGTGCCGCGAACCCGGCAGATAGTTGTATTCGTAAGCCACGCCGAAAAGCCTGTCGCCCAGGTTCAACTCGAAAAGCGGCGAAATGTCGGCATTGAAGAGGAGGTCGATGTCGAAGTGGATGAGGTTGCCCGTCACGTCCGTCAGCAAGTCAGGGCCGAAGATGGGCGTCCACGTGAAGATGTTCCAGCGCGAGTTCTCCCGCGACATGATGAGGTCGGCATAGGGCTTGACCGCCGGCTCGACATCGACGTAGCGCACGGACGCGCCCCGGAATCGCGCCACCACCTCGTCCAGCAGACGGCGGTTCTCCGCGCTGTGCCCGCCGAAGCCGACGAGCACGTTGATGCGGATCGGCTCGTCGCCCTTGTAGTGCGTCAGAAGCGACCAGACGGCGACGCGCAGAAACTTCGCGCCGTTGTCATCACAGGTAAATGCAACATCTCTCATTGAATCATCTCCTTACTTGAAATCAAAGAACAGCGCAGCCTGCGTAAGCAATGTGTCGCGCAAGGGACGGAAGTGGGAAGCGCGGTTGTTCGCGACGTAGACCGTGCGAATCGGCACTTGCTCGATTGGCTCGCCCAGCCGCCGCAGCAGACGAAAGAGCCGCGCCTCATACTCGAACCGCTCCCCCGACACCGCAAGAAGCGACGCGAACAGACGCGACGGAATCGCCCGAAGCCCTGTCTGCGTGTCGGCGAGACGGTAGCCGAACGCAAGGCGCACCTCCCACGCCGTCCAGCGGTTGCCCCACCAGCTGCGGAACGGAACGCCCTTCCCGCCGAAGTCCCTCACGCCAAACGTCACCGCGTCCCGTTCGTGCGCACGGGCGGCGACGGCGCGGACGTCGTCGATGCGATGCTGTCCGTCGCCATCGACGAACACCGCCTCCCTTATGTCGGGACGATTCGCCGCGAGCCACGCGAGGGCGGTCTTGATGGCGCGTCCTTTGCCGCGATTCCGTTCGTGGCGCAGAAGCGTGACGGACTTCGGAAGTCGGGCGAATGCGTCGCACGCGGCACGACTGCCGTCGTCCACGACGACGACCACGGGAAAGGACGCGCAGAGCGCCGCACACAGCGACTCCAGCCCCGGTTCGGGATTGTAGACGGGAATGACCGCCGCCGTGGTTGGAAACGCCGCGTTCAGAAGAGCCCTCCGTTGACTGAAATCACCTGCCGCGTGACGTAAGCCGCTTCGGGCGAGAAAAGGAACGCGACAACCCCCGCCACCTCCTCCGGCGTACCGAATCGCCGCATGGGAATCGCCGCCTTCACCTCGTTCTGAAATTCGATGGACTCCGCCATCTCCGTCGCAATCACACCCGGCGCGACGGCATTCACCGTGATGCCGCGCTTCGCGAGTTCGACGGCAAGAGCCTTCGTCGCGCCGATCACGCCCGCCTTGGCCGCCGAATAGTTCACCTGCCCGCGGTTGCCGACCAGACCGCTCACCGAGGAAAGCGTGACGATCCGCCCGCGGATGCGCCCCGAGATCATCGGCATCACGACGGGCTTCAGCACGTTGTAGAGTCCCGTCAGGTCTGTGTCGATAACCTTGTCCCAGAGGTCGCCCTCCAGCACGGGGAACGGTGCGTCGGCGTTCACCCCCGCGTTCGCGACGATGCCGAAGTAAGGCCCGTTCGCCGCGATGTCCGCTTCAAGCGTTTCGGCGACCTTCGCGCGGTCGGAGAGGTCGAAGACAAGGGCGGGCTGTTCGGGCGCACCCGAAATCGCCGCGCACTCGGTGGCGACGGCCTTCGCCGCGTCCGCGTTCCGCACGGCGTGGGTGACGACGGCAAAGCCGTCCTTCGCCAACCGCAGGGCGACCGCCCGGCCGATTCCACGGGACGAGCCCGTGACCAAGACACGATTCATGTTCTCCGCTCCTTCTCCTTCGCCTGATTGATGAGATGGCAAATCCTCTCGCGAATCTCGCAGGTAATCCGCCGCGCCGCCGCATGGAGTCTCTCGCCCTCGCGCGGGACGACGGGCGCGGGCGCATCCGCCGCGAACGCATAGCGCACGGTCTCTTCGCCCATGTCCCACGGGGGCTGCGCCTTGCCGAGAATTCGCCGCGAGACGAAAAGTCCGACGCAGAGGAGCGGTGCGCCCGTGCGCAGGGCGAGTTGCGCCGCGCCGCGATGCAGCGGCTGAAGCCCGCCCGCCGCAGGGGAGCGCGTCCCCTCGGGGAAGACCAGCACATTCCATCCCTTCGCGAGATAGGGTGCGGCGACTTCGGGCAGATTCGCGTCATCGGGGAGGGAGGTGTGGCGCACGACCGCCGCGAGACAAGGATCGGAGAGAAGCGCGTGCTTCGCCACGTAGAGCGTGCGCGGCAGAAGGACGGACAAGACCACGACGTCGATGAGCGAGGGATGGTTCATCGCAATCACCGCGCCGCGCACCTTCCGCAATGTGCCGCGCTCGACGCGGATTAGGCGGGTGAGGACGAAAAGACCGAGCAACGGACACCACACGGCGCGGACGATCGGCTGACACCAGTCGGGACGGCGGAAGAGGAACATCAGCGGGGCAATCAGAATCGCACCCGCGCCGAACACGCCAAACAACGCCAGCGAGAGTGCGCCGCGAATGACGGCCTTCGCGCTCACGGCACATCCCGTATGGTCAGCCAACGGCCGCGCAACTCGTGCGCGTCGCTCGAGAGAAATGCCGCGAGGTCGACGAACGTCAGCGGTGGGCGGCACGAATCGCCCTTCCCGATCGAGAGGCGGCGTTCGCCCGATTCGGCGGAGAAGAGAACCGCCGCGCCGTAGCCGCCGCCCGTCTCATCGGCGTAGATGAAGAGCGAAGTCGGCTTTCCGTTCAACGCCTCGAAAAGTCCGCACTCAATCGTATCGTCCCCCGCCGCGACCGCCGTATAGGGTGCGCGGTTCTTCGTGAAGACGCTCCACAAACCGGGCGCGGCATTGTAGACGGACGAACTGAAGAGATGGGGCGAAACGCCGCCATCCTCGTTGAAGGCCTCGACAATCCGCCGCGTGAACGCATACTCGCCGTCGCGCGTGGCGAAGACGGCGGAGGCCGCCGGGGTCTTCTCGACCGCGTGGGCGAGGGCGAAGTAGATTTTCTGAAGGGGCGAAAGCCGGCGGCGCACGAGCGGCGGCACGAACGAAACGTCCGCCGGCGCACCCGCCGTCAGAATCGCCGAAGCCGAAAGATGGACGATTTCGTTCATGCGCGGCGGAAGATGAGCGAGGTGTTCACCCCGCCGAAGGCGAAGTTGTTGGACATTGCATATTCCGCAGCGAAGGCGCGGCCCGCGCCCGTGATGAAGTCGTGCTCGCCGCAGCGCGGGTCGGGTTCCGTCAGGTTGAGGTTCGGCGCATACCAATCGGCGTTCATCATCCCAATCGTCAGAATCGCCTCAATCGCGCCGCACGCACCGAGCGTGTGACCCGTGTAGTTCTTGATCGTGCTCACGGGGACTTTGCCCGCGCCGAAGACGCTTGCCGTCGCCGTGCCTTCGGCGATGTCGCCGAGGTCGGTCGCCGTGCCGTGGGCGTTCACGTAGCCGATGGCGGAAGGCGGCAGGTTCGCGTCCGCGAGGGCGAGGCGCATCGCCTCGGCCATCGTCTCGGCGCACGGCTGCGTGACGTGCCGTCCGTCGGTGTTCGTGCCGAAGCCGACGACTTCGGCGTAAATCTTCGCCCCACGGGCAATCGCCCGCTCGCGCTCCTCGAGGATGAGCGTCCCCGCGCCGTCGCCGATGACGAGTCCGTCGCGATTCCTGTCAAAGGCGCGCGGCGTCGCCTGAGGCGCGTCGTTCTGCCGCGAAGTCGCGAAGAGCGTGTCGAAGACGGCGACCTGCGTCACGCTGAACTCCTCCGCGCCGCCCGCAATCATCACGTCCTGCCGACCGAACGCAATCGCCTCGTAGGCCTCGCCGATTGCGAGCGAACCCGACGTGCAGGCCGTCCCCGTCGGCAGAATGCGCCCCGTCGTGCCGAAGTGAACCGACAGGTTCACCGCCGCCGTCTGCGGCATCATCTTGATGTAGGTCGAACTCGTCACGTTCCGCACTTCGCGATCCTTGACGATGGAGAAGAAGTCCGCGCAGGCTTCGACCCCGCCCGAGCACGAGCCGTAGGCGACGCCAAGCCGCCCGCCCTTCACGACGGGATCGCCATCAAGCCCCGCCTCGCGCAACGCCTGTTCGGTCGCGTTGAGCGCGAGAATCGACACGGGGCTCATCGTGCGGATGACCTTGCGCGTGTATTCGGGAGGACGCTCGAAGTTCGACGGCGCCCAGAGGCGCGTCTGCAAGCCGCGATAGGTCGCGAGGTCTTCCGAAACCCGCACGCAGTTGACGGGCGTCTTCAACCGCTCGAACGCCGCGTCGGCGGAAAAGCCGAGCGAACTGACGATGCCGCGCCCCGTGACCACAACCCTACGCATATGACAAGTCCTCCATAAGCTATCGGTATTCCTTCAGCGTTTCGGGCGACAAGTCGTCCCCCGGCTGGAATGCCGTCATCTGCGCACGGGCGACCGATTCGCCCGACGGCGCGAAAATCTCGCAGTCGAACGACCCGAACGACTCATCCGTATAAAGGCACGAGACACGGACGCGATACCGCGCCCCCGCCTGAAAGAACGGAATCCCGATCTCCAGCCGCCGCGAACCGAGCACGAAGCCGATCTTCGGGGCGATTCCCCGACTGCGGTTGTGAAAGCCCGTGCAGAGCGCCATCGTCTGCGCCATGTATTCGAGGCTCACGCAGCCGGGCACGCCGCCGACGGACGCATCGAAGAACGGCGACGCGGGCGAGACGTCGACGAACGCCGTCACCGCACCGTCGGCGGCGGGCGGCTCGTAGTCCGTCAGCAGAATCATCGGCTTCGCCTGCGGCAAGAGTTGCGCAAGCGAAAGGCGTTCCTCGGGCTGTCGGGCGGCGGGCCTCATCTCACGAGAAGAGTTTCGCGAGTTTCTCCAGCTGACGAACCTTCTCCCGGTTCTCCTCGAGCTTCCGCCGCGCTTCGGCGACGACCGCCTCGGGCGCGTGGGCGACGAAGTTCACGTTCGCGAGTTTCGCCTCGGACGACTTGATGAACCCGGCGAGTTTCGCGAGTTCGCCCGCAATCCGCTTCGATTCCGCCGCACGGTCGACAAGCCCCTCGAGCGAGAGGTAGACCGTGCCGAACGCGGTGATCTTCGAGGGCATCGGCAGGTCGCTGCCTGCCGCGACGAACTCGACGGACTCCGCCCGCATCGCCTTCTTCAGCGTCTCGGCTTCGCCGCGCGCCTTCGCGTCGTCCGTCGCAACCGTCACACGGACGAATGCGGAGGGCGCAACCTTGTATTCCGCGCGAAGGGCGCGGAGCGCGGTAATCGCCTCGCGCTTTTCGTTCACGAAGTCATAGGTCGCGGCGGAAAGCCCCCACGCCACCTTCTCCGCGTCCGTATAGCCCGTCGGGAACGGCGCGCGCATGATGGATTCGCCGTCCTTCAGGTAGCCGAGCTGGTGCGCGACTTCCTCGGTGACGAACGGCATGTAGGGGTGCAGAAGGCGAAGCGCCTTGTAGAAGACGTCCTTCAGGATGGCGAACGCGACGGACTTGTTCGACGCATCCTTCGCATATTCCACGTACCAGTCGCAGATCTGCGTCCAGAAGTAGTCGTAGACGGCGAGCGCACCATCCTGAATACGGTATTGGGCGAGGATTTCGCCGAGCCGTCTGCAGGCGAGATCCGTCGCCCAGAGGATGTGCTTCTCGTCCGCCGTCAGGTCATCCGCCTTGAGCGCGGCGATTTCGGGTACGTTGCCGAGCGCGGCGAGGTTCATTTCAAGGAATCGCGCCGCGTTCCAGATCTTCGTGCAGAAGTTGCGCCCGATCTCGAACTTCTCCTTGTTCACCTTCGTGTCGCAGTCGAGCGAGGTGATGAGGGCGATCGAGAAGCGCAGCGCGTCCGCCGAATACATGTCGATGAGTTCGAGCGGATCGAGGGAGTTGCCGAGAGACTTCGACATCTTGCGTCCCTGCGCGTCGCGGACGATTCCGTGGATGACGATGTTCCTGAACGGCGGCCTGCCCATGAAGTGGATGCCGGCCATCATCATGCGGGCGACCCAGAAGAAGATGATGTCCTGCGCCGTCACGAGGTCGGTCGTCGGATAGTAGTAGTCGAGGTCTTTCGTCTTCTCCGGCCAGCCGAGCGTGGAGAACGGCCAGAGCCACGAACTGAACCACGTGTCGAGCACGTCCTCGTCCTGCCGCAAGTCCCTCATCTCGACGTTCTCGAAACCGGGAATCCGCCGCGCCTGGGCGAGAGCCTCCTCCGGCGTCGGCGCGACGACGAGCTTCGGCTCTTCGCCTTCTGCCGCGGGCAGGTAGTAGGCGGGGATGCGGTGGCCCCACCACAACTGCCGCGAAATGCACCAGTCCTGAATGTTCTCCATCCAGTTGAAGTAAATCTTCGACCAGCGGTCGGGCACGAAGCGCACGGAGCCGTTCTTCACCGCCTCGATGGCCGGCTCGGCGAGCGGCTTCATCTTCACGAACCACTGCTTCGACAGGCGCGACTCCACCGTCTCGTGGCAGCGGTAGCAGTGACCGACCTGGTTGTCGATGTCCTCGATGTGGTCGAGATACCCGCCCGCCTCGAGGTCGGCGACAATCGCCTCGCGGCACTTGAAGCGATCCATCCCCGCATACTTCGCGCCGGCGAGCTCGTTCATCGTGCCGTCGCCGTTCATGATGTTGATCTGGGGAAGGTCGTGGCGCTTGCCGACGAGGAAGTCGTTCGGGTCGTGCGCGGGCGTGATCTTGACGATGCCCGTGCCGAATTCGCGGTCGACATAGTCATCGGAAATGACGGGAATCTCACGCCCCGTCAGCGGCAGAACCACGCTCTTGCCCACGAGATGCTGATACCGCTCGTCCTTCGGGTTCACCGCCACCGCCGTGTCGCCCGGCAGCGTTTCGGGACGCGTCGTCGCGACCATCACGTAATCCTTATACGGCTCGCCCGTCACGCCCTTCGCCGACCCGACAACGGGATAGCGCACGTACCAGAAGTGACCGTGGTTCGGCTCGTGCTCGACCTCGTCGTTCGCGAGCGCCGTGCCGCAGCGCGGACACCAGTTGACGATGTAATTGCCCTTGTAGATCAGCCCCTCGTCATAGAGTTGCGTGAACACCTTCGCGACCGCCTTCGAGCAGCCTTCGTCGAACGTGAAGCGTTCGCGCTGCCAGTCCGTCGAGTTGCCGAGCATCCGCTGCTGGTGGACGATCGTGCCGCCATACTGCTTCTTCCATTCCCACACGCGCTCGACGAACGCCTCGCGCCCGAGATCCTGCCGCCGCTTGCCCTCCTTGCGCAGGGCCTTCTCGACGACATTCTGCGTGGCGATGCCCGCATGGTCGGTGCCGGGCAGCCAGAGGACGTTCCGCCCCTGCATCCGATGCCAGCGCACGAGAATATCCTGAATCGTCTGGTTCAGGGCGTGGCCCATGTGGAGGATGCCCGTGACGTTCGGCGGGGGGATGACGACCGAATACGGCTCACCCTTGCCCGGCTCGTCGTGAAAACAGCCGCCTTTCTCCCAAATCGGATACCACTTGGCCTCGGCGGCCTTTGCATCGTAATGCTTGTCCATCATAGTGCGTTTTTACCTCTTTGACCGCATATTATACCATATTCCCGACACACTCCGTGGGGTCAGGGTGTGGGCGGCGTGGGGGGCCGGATGGTTTTGGTTCTCTTTTTGCTGGATGTTTTCTGTAAAACAACCGCCCTACGCGATCTCGAACCAGTTGTAACCGCGGCGGGAGCAGATCTCGACGACATAGGTGACGATTTCGCTCCGCCAGCCGGGGCGGCGCGGCAGGGACTCGCGGTAGTGCTTCGCCTGGGCGACCGTCTCCTCGTCCG
>CAVFWY010000074.1:0-8772 GCA_963626175.1 Gemmiger sp. | reverse complement strand
ACGGTGTCCGTCGGGATGACGGCGACTCCGCCCGCGTTCAGAACCGCCGCGACTTCGTCAAGCCGCTTCTCGCTGCAGGATACGACGCGCATCACTTCATCTCCTCAAGGATGCGCACGGCGAGTTTGACGAGTTCGACGCACGGCCGCTTGCGGTAGTAGGCGGGCGTGCGCGCCTCGGGCGCACCACCCGTCGTCGCCCCCGTGCCGACGAGCAGTTCGCGGCAGACGACCGAGCCAACCTCCGCCTTGAACCGTGCGCAGAAATCCTGCACGAACGGGTAGACGACCTTTTTGTCCGAGCCGTGGCGAAGTCCCAGCACGAGCGAAGCCCCCGTCACCGCGCCGCAAACCTCGCGCTGACGCCCCACGCCGCCGCCCAGTCCGCAGGAAATCCTCTTCGCCAGTTCGAGATCAATCCCAAACTCGTCCGCAAACGCACAGAACACCGCCTGTGCGCAATTAAGTCCCTCGCGGAAGAACGCCTCCGCCTTCGCCTCGCGACTTTCGTCCATCGTCCGTCCTCCTCATTTCCGCCGAAACCGTCCCCGCGAAAGTGCCGCGCCGACAAGCAGACAGCACAGGCCGGGAATCAGGAAAAGCTGGTAGCGTTCGCCGAGTCGACTCTCCTCCTCGCTCTGCTCCATTGCCGCGACCTGACGCAGGAAGCGGCGGTAGATTGCCCCCAGGGTCGTTTCCGCCGTGCCCGCCGTGGCAAGGGCGACGTAGCGTCCGTCCGAGGCTTCGGCGATGGCGCGGAGCGCCGTCTCCTCAAGCTTCACCTTGACAGGCTCGCCCTTGAACGTCTGAACGCCGCGACCGTTCTCGGCGGGAAGCGTCGCGCCGTTGCGCGGGTCGCCGATGCCGACGGTGAAGATTGGAACGCCGCGTTTCTTCGCGAGCGCGGCATTGGCGAGGGCTTCGCCCCGCAGGTCGCCGCCGTCCGAAATCAGGATGATGGCGTTGTGGTCGTCCGCCGCCGGGTCGAGGGCGTCGAGCGCGGCGCGGATTGCACCGCCGAGGTCAGTCTCGCCGCGCGGCGCACTCTCGGGCGTGAGTTGCTCGAGCGCACCCCGAAGATAGCCTCGGTCAGTCGTGAGCGGACAAATCACCACACCCGCTCGACGAAAGGCGACGAGCGCACAGCGGTCGCCGCCGAGAGAGTCGATGAGGTCGGCGACATCCGCCTTCGTGCGTTCCAGCCTGTTCGGATGCACGTCCTCCGCCAGCATCGAGCGCGACACGTCGATGGCGATCACCACGTTGCGGCTGCGCGAAATCGACTTCTCCAGCGACCGCCCCCACTGCGGACGCGACGCGGCGAAAAGACAGAGGAACAGTCCGACGAGAATCGCGGCGGACTGGACGGACGAGCCGGGCGACTTCGGGACGCTCCGCGTGATGCGCGTCAGGGCCTTCTCGCGGCGGGCGCGGAGGAACGACCACCACAGCCCCGCAATCGGCACGAGCGCCACCAGAACAAGCCAACCTGGATACGCGAATCTCATCGTCAGTGATCGTGCTTTCCCTCGCCGTGCCACGGGATGAACGCGGGGACGGCGTCGATTCCGGCGGCAATGCGCTGGCGCACGGCCTCGTAGACGAGAATCGTCGCCGCCGCCGAGACATTGAGCGAGTCGGCCATGCCGAGCATCGGGATGCGCACGCGCAACTCCGCACCGTCCATCCACTTCGCCGTCAGGCCGTATTGCTCCGCCCCGAGGGCAATCGCCACGTTTCCCGTCAGGTCGACCTCGAAGTGCAACTTCTCCGCGTGGGGCGTCGCCGCGAGAATCTTGAAGCCCCGCGCCTTCAGGAAGGCGAGAGCCTCCTCGCTCGTCGCCTCGACAATCGGAACGGAGAACATCGTCCCCGTCGATGCGCGGACGACGTTCGGGTTGTGGATGTCGGTCGTGCGGTCGCAGACGATGATCGCCGCGACTTTCGCCGCGTCCGCCGAGCGCAGGATCGTGCCGAGATTGCCCGGCTTCTCGATCGCCTCCGTCACGATGACGAGCGCATTCTCGGGGAGTTTCAAGTCCGCAAGCCCGATTGAGACGTGCGGTCCGACCATCAGCAATCCGTCCGGACGCTCCTTGTAGGCAATCTTCTCGAAGCAGACCTTCGAGCAGGTGTAGATTTCAGCCCCCAGTTTCGCGCATTCCTCGACAATTGTCGGCTCGTTCTCATTCTTGAGATAGAAGTCGGGACAGTGGAAGAGCGCGCGCGGACGGTAGCCGCAGTCCAGTGCGCGGCGGCACTCGCGGTAGCCCTCGACAATCATCTCGCCCGACTCCTCCCGCGTCGAACAGGAACGGAGTTTGACGACGTGCTTCAGTTTCGGATTGCTGGGGCTGGTCAGTTCCATCAACGATACTCGATCTTTGCCTGCTTGCGGAGGTCTTCGACGAAAGCGTCCATCGCCCGACCGCGCGCCTCGTGGCGCAGGAGATCCTTGATCTGGTCGTGCACGTCCACGAGCGTCTGCGCACCGCCGCCCTTCTCGTCCGCCTTGTAGATGATGTGGTAGCCGAACTGCGTCTGCACGACGTCCGAGACCTCACCCTTCTTCATCTCGAAGGCGGCCTTGTCGAATTCGGGGACCATCATGCCGGGACCGAACCAGCCGAGCGAGCCGCCCTCGCGTCCCGACGGACAATCGGAGTTCTTCTTCGCCTCCTCCGCGAAGTCGCCGCCCGCGAGAATGCGCTCACGAATGGCGCGAATCTTCTCGAACGCGGCGCTTTTCGCCTCGGGGAGGTCGTTCGCCTCGGACTTCACGAGGATGTGCTGGCAGAGAACCTGCGGCGGCTTGACGTATTCCGCCTTGTGCGCCTCGTAGAACGCGGCGACTTCGTCTTCCGTCGGGTCGGGCACGTGGGCGCACGCCTGGTTGACGAGCATGTTCACCCGCGCCCCCTTCTCCAGTTCCTTGCGGAACTCCGCCTCGGAAACGTGCTGCGCCTCGAGCGCCTTGCGGTAGTTCTCCTCGCCGCCGACCTGCATGACGACCTTCTGAACCTCCGCGTCGATATCCGTCGCGCTCACCGGCAGGTCGAGTTGCGCCGCACGGTCGAGGAGCAGTTTCGCCCCGATCGCCTGTTCGAGCGCCTTCTCCTCCAGCTTCGGGAGGTTCTTCTTCACCTCGTCCGGAGTCATGCCGTGACCCATATAGAAGCGGACGAGCCGATCCAACTCAAACCCAACCGCTTCACCCGAGATTTCCTGTCCGTTGACAATCGCTTTCTTCATGTGCATTCCTTGGTAATGGTAGTTTTTCCGTCAGTCAAAGAGTTCCGTCACCGCGCCGTCAATCCCGTCCACGTCCACGACCTTCGTCTGGGCGACGGGGAGTCGTTCGAGTTCGCGGAAACTGGGCGGCGGGTCGGTAAGCACGTCCGCGCCGAACGCGCGGCGGCAGGTTTCGGGAAACTTGTAGGGAGTCGCCGTCGCCGCGATAACGACGGGAGTGCCGTCCGTGCCGCAGCCGAGCTTGCGGGCGACGCATGTCGCGACCGCCGTGTGTGGGTCGAGCAGATAGCCGCAGGCCTCGCGCATCCGGCGCATTTCCGCCTCCGTCTCCTCGGGCGTCGCCACGCCGCCCGTGAAGTTCGCGAAAAGTTTCTCCTTCGCGGACGCGGTCAATTCGTAGCGTCCCTTCGTCGCGAGGTCATTCATCAGCCGCGCGGTTTCCGCACACGCCGCCGCCTCGTCGCCCGTCTCCCCGCCGTTGATCATCCAGAGGAGGCGTTCGACGTTCGAACTCTTCCGAATGTCCATGGACGGCGAATTGGTGACGGTAAAGGTTTCGCCCGGGTCGTAGACGCCCGACTTCACGAAACGGGCCAGCACGTCGTTCACGTTCGACGCGCAGACGAAGCGGCGGATTGGCGCACCGAGCAATTTCGCGTAATACGCCGCGAGGATGTTGCCGAAGTTGCCGCTCGGCACGACCACGTCGAACGCCCTGCCAAGCCGCGCCGCCGAAAGGACGTAGTAGGCGATCTGCGGCACGAGGCGACCCGTGTTGATCGAGTTCGCGCTCGACAGCGTAATCCCGTGCTTCGCCGCGTCCGCGTTGATTGCCGCGTCGGCGAAGATGCGCTTCACCGCCGCCTGCGCATCGTCGAAGTTGCCGCGAATCGCGACCGCGTGGACGTTCGCCTCGGAAGGCGTCGTCATCTGAAGCCGCTGGATGCGCGAAGTGCCCGTTGCCGGATAGAAGACGATGATCTCCGTCCCCTCGACGCCCGCGAAGCCCTGCATCGCGGCGGAACCCGTGTCGCCGCTCGTCGCCGTCAGCACAAGCACGCGCCGCCCGCCCGCCGCGTGCTTCATCAGCACGGGGAGCATCGAAAGCGCCACGTCCTTGAACGCACCCGTCCGACCGTGGAAGAGTTCGAGGACGTGAAGCCCGTCCTTCTCGACGAGCGGAATCGGGTCGCCGGACGGGAAACGCGAAATCAGGCGGTCGATCGCCGCCGCGCGGACTTCCGCCGGGATGTCGTCGAAGAGTTTGTCCATCACGAAGGTTTCCGCCGCCGCGAGGGTCGTCAGTCCCGAAACGTCGCCCGGCTTCACCCCGTCCATGCGCGGCACGTAGAGTCCGCCGTCCGGCGCGAGTCCCTGAAAGACGCTCTCCGCGCTCGTCGCCTCAATGCCCTTTCGTGTCGATACGTATGTCATTTCGACGCCTCCATCACTTCAGTCTCCGTTAGGGTCACGTAGCCCTTCGCCGCCAGTGCCGCCTCCGCCTTCGCGTTGTCGTCGAAGCGGAACACCAGCACCGCCTTCTCGCCGCGATGGAACGCAAACGCATAACTGTAGGCGATGTTCGCGCCCGCCTCGTCGAGCACCGTCATCACGTCCGCCATGCCGCCCGGACGATCCGGCACGCACACGGCGATCACCTTGCTCACGTTGACGACGTGTCCGCAGTCGGTGAGCGTGTCGCGCGCCTTCTCGTGGTCGTCCACGATCATGCGCACGATGCCGAAGTCGCTCGTGTCCGCCAGGCTCAGCGTCGCGATGTTCACGTCCGCATTGGCGAGGTCGCGGCAAATCTGAGAGAGTTGCCCCGGACGGTTCTCCAGGAAGATTGATATCTGACGAATCTGCATAGACGGTCTCCTTGGTTGGTCAGTTGAAGAGGAACTCGACGACGTCGCCATCCTTCATCTCATACTCCTTGCCCTCGGGACGGAGCGCACCAGCGGCCCGCGCGCCCGCCACGCCGCCGTGGGCGATGTAGTCGTCGTAGGCGATCACCTCGGCGCGGATGAAGCCCTTCTCGAAGTCGGTGTGGATTACGCCCGCGCACTTCGGGGCCTTCCAGCCGCGGTGGAACGTCCAGGCGCGGACTTCCTTCGGCCCTGCCGTGAAGTAACTGGCGAGTCCCAGCGTGTGGTAGGCGAGTTTGATCGTGCGGTCGAGCGAACTTTCCGAAAGCCCGTAGCTCTGCAGGAACTCCGCCGCCTCGTCGGGCGTCAGCCCCGCGAGGTCGGCCTCCATCTGGGCGCAGATGACGACGAGTTCGCACCCCTGCTTCGCCGCGTAGTCCTTCAGCGCGGTGACATGGGGATTGCCCTCGCCTGTCACGTTGTCGTCCGCCACGTTCGCGCAATAGATGACCTTCTTGTCGGTCAGGAAGTGCAGTTCCTTCAGCACCTGCAGAATCGCGTCGCCCTCCGAACGCGGGAACGAGCGCACGGGATTGCCGTCCTCAAGGTGCTTCAGCAGTGCCGCGCACGCCTCCGCCTCGGGACGCATCGCGGGCTTCGCCTGAGCCTCCTTCCTGATGCGGTCGTAGCGTTTCTGCAACTGCTCCATGTCGGCGAGGATGAGTTCCGTCTCAATCACCTCCGCGTCGCCCACGGGGTCGATCGGCGCGGACTTGTTGCCGCCCTCCTGCACGTGGATGATGTCGTCGTTCTCGAAGCAGCGCACGACGTGCAGAATCGCGTCGCATTCGCGGATGTTCGCGAGGAACTTGTTGCCGAGACCTTCGCCCTTCGACGCGCCCTTCACAAGCCCCGCGATGTCGGTGAAGTCCACCGTCGCCCGGATAATCTGCTGGGGAGAGACGATTTTCGCGAGGTTCTCGAGCCGTGAATCGTTCACTTCGACGACGGCGGTGTTCGGCTCGATCGTGCAAAACGGATAGTTTTCGGCGGCGGCCTGCTGTTTCTTGGTAAGCGCGTTGAAAAGCGTCGATTTACCGACGTTCGGGAGACCGACAATGCCGACTGCAAGACTCATTTCTTCTTATTCCTTCTATCTGTACCTTTGTTGTACCATATTATAGCATATCACGCCGTGCGCCCAACGAGCCGCTCGGCAAGCCCCCGCAGAAACGAGACATTGCCCGGCAGGGTCTCAAGCACGGCAACGGCGTTCGCCGTCGTCTCGCGGACGCGGCGTTCCGTCTCGTCGCGTCCGTAGGGCGAATCGCCGTCGAGGAGGTCATCCTCGTACTGGAAAGCAAGGCCGAGGTTGAGCGCGAAAGACCGAAGCGCGGCGATTGCGTCCGGCGAACCGCCGCCCGCGAGTCCGCCCATCACCGCCGCCGCGATAAAGAGGTCAGAAGTCTTGTGCTCGTAAATATAGTCGATGTCGCGTTGCGCGGCGGATTCGCCCGCCACGTCCTCCACCTGACCGCAGACGACGCCAACGCCGTATTCGCCGAGCGTGGCGACAACCGCCGCCGCGTTGCGCGGCGTTTGCGCCGCCGTCCGGAAGGCGAGCGCCTGCAGGGCATCGCCGACGAGAATCGCGTTCGCCTCGCCGAACTTCGCCCAGACGGACGGCTTGCCGCGCCGCTGGGTGTCGTTGTCCATCGCGGGCAAGTCGTCGTGGACGAGCGTGTAGTTGTGGAGGAGTTCGATTGCCGCCGCCGGATACGCCGCGTCCTCCGCCCGCCCGCCGACGGCGACCGCCGCCGCGAGGCAGATGAGCGGGCGAATCCGCTTGCCGCCCGTGCCGACCGCGTAGCGCATCGCCTCGGAAAGCGCCGCCGGACGCGCATCGGCTCGCGGCAAAACGCCGTCCAGCGTCCGTTCGACAAGATTCAGGAATGCTTCGCCGTCCATTATTTCAAGGAGAACTTGCCGGGGCCCATCGCCCCCTGGTTGTAATCCTGCGGCGGCTGGGGCTCGCCGAGACCGACGCCCTTCGTCATCAGGGCCTTGAGTTCGTCGAGGTGCTTCTCATAGACGCCCCTCGGCTCGACGCCGTATTTGCGGCAAATCGACGCGGCCATGCCCACGACTTCGCCCATCATGCCGTGCGTGCGCATCACGCGGGTCGTGCCGAGCGCGACGTGCGTCACCGAAATGTCGCGCCCCGCCATGAACAGGTTCGGCACGTTCCGCGAGTAGAAGCAGCGGTAGGGAATCGGATACGGCCCGTGCACGTTGTGGGTGCAGATCGAACGGAACGGTTCGCCCGAATAGTGCCGCGTGTTGGACGGCATCGGATAGTGCAGGTCAATCGCCCACGTCGTGCAGCACGTGCCGTCGGGGTATTCGCGCTCCTCGAAGATGTCCTGCTGGGTGAGGATGTGGTCGCCGAGAAGCCGCCGCGTCTCACGCTTACCCGCGACGTAGGCGACCCACGCGAAGGCGCGGTTCGTGAACTCCGCCTTGCGCAGCCCGCGATTCTTGACGTATGACCAGTTCGAGTAGACGACGAGCATCCCGTAGTCGCGCACCGTCTCGAAGTCATACAGCTGGTCGCGGAGCATCCCCGTCTCCCAGTCCCAGTCGCCCTTCGCGTTGTATTCGCAGTTCGTCTCGTTGAAGGCGATCATCCACGGTTCGGACGGAAACGCGACGGGTTCAGGCATCACCTTCGTATACCACTGGACGCTCGCGCCCATCGTCATCTTGTCGGCGGCGTCGGGGGCCATCTCCTCGCCCGTCTCCGCCTTCGACTCGCGGCCGAGCCGCCAATCCGCCCCCGCGAGCGCACCGACCGTGCCGTCGCCCGTGCAGTCCACGAAGAGCGGCGAGACGAAAACCGTCCGTTCGCCCGAAACGACGTTCTCGCCCGTGACGGACGCGATGCGTTCGCCCGTTTTCGCAACGGACGAGACGAGCGTGTTCAGGAAGAGGGTGATGTTCTTCTCCGCCTGGACGGCGGCAAGCTTGCGGTCGTCCTCATAGCGTTCGGCGGGCATCGCATTGCCGCCCCGCGCAGGGCCGATCTCGGCGACCACGTCGCCGAGACGCGGATAGGGCCCGAGATTCTGATAGCCGCCGAGATGCACCCGCACTTCGGACGAATTCGCGCCGCCCAGCACGGGGCGATCCTGCACGAGCGCAACCTTCAGCCCGAGCCGCGCCGCCGAAATCGCCGTGCAGATGCCCGCGATGCCGCCGCCCACGACCGTCAGGTCGTTCGTCACGGCGCGGGCGATGCCCGTCGGCGCGGCGGGGCGAACCGGCTGCGCACCCTTCGTGAAGCAAATCGCGTCGCACCGACCGTCAAAGCCGCTGACATCGTGCAGGACAACCTCGTTCGTCCCCTTCTTGAGTTCGACGTCATCCGCCTTCACCCAGAGCCATTCGCCCTTCCCCTGCACACCGAGGAGGTTCGGCAGCTCCTTGCCGTTCACGATGAGCTTGAAGCGTCCCGCGCCGAGTTCCGCACTCCACGGGGACGTCCAGTTCTTCGTGCGCACGAAGACGGAGTGCCGCCCCGCGTTCTTGACCTCGAACGTCGTCCGCGCATCCGCCACGGGAACGCCCATGCCGTGGGCGATGAGATAGGTTGA
>CAVFWY010000073.1:0-9015 GCA_963626175.1 Gemmiger sp. | reverse complement strand
CCTCCTCCATTGCCGGGACAAGTTGCAGGGCCTTCATCTCCGCCCCGTCAGTGCGCCTTGATCTTCCCGGACGATGTGCGCGGGAAAGGCTCCTTGCGAACGATCACCTTGGAAATCCGCTTGTAGACGGGCAATGAACGGTTCAAAGCCTCGACCGCCTTGAAAATCGACGCTTCGGGGACGGAACCGTAGACCTCCGCCTGAATCGTGCGCGTCGCACCGTCGCCCGAGACCATCGCCTCGAGTACGCCCGGCAGCGTGTGAAGCTTCTCCTCCAATTCCTCGGGGGCGATCTTCTTGCCGGACGAAAGGACGATTGTCCGCGACGCCCGACCCGTAATCCACACGTAGCCGTCCGCGTCGATGTGCCCGATGTCTCCCGTATGGAACCAGCCGTCCTTGTCAATCACGGCGGCCGTCTTCTCGGGCATGTGGTAATAGCCCTTCATGACGTTCGGCCCGCGCACGAGCAATTCGCCCGATTCGGAGACCTTCGCCTCGACCTCGGGATGCTGCGCCACGCGCCCCGCGCTGCCGACATGGGGATCGCTGCCGACGGGCGCGACGGAGAACAGCGCCGCCGTCTCGGTCAGCCCGTAGCCGGTGAGAACCTGCACGCCCAGGCTCTGCAGCCGCTCGTAGGTTCGCCGCGGCTGGGGTGCGCCACCCGTCAGAATCCAGTCGATCGGCGTGCCGAGCGCGTCCTCGGCGCTCTTCCCGTGCTGGGCGATCTTCGCCGCGAGAATCTCCGCGAGAGCCGGCACGAGGAAGAGGAAGTTCGCCCGAAAGCGTTCGACCGCGTCGTAGATCCGGCGGAAGTCGGGGCAGACGCCGAGCGCGACGCCGTTGACCAACATGTCGTAGGCCGTGCAGATCCCGAAGATGTGGTAGAGCGGCAGGAGCATCAGCGAACGGCTGCCCGGCTCCATCTTCAGGGCGGGCTTCCACGCCTCGCAGAACGTCTCGATGGCGCGAATCGTCTGCTCCGCCCCGCGCGGCTCGGCGGTCGTGCCGCTCGTGAAGACGATCATGGAGGTCTTCTGCACGTCAATCGACTCTCGGTCCCAGATCGTCTTCAGCCCGCAGGCGATGGCCTTGCGCCCCGCCTCGAGGAAGAAGTCCGTCTTGCGCGTACCAAAGCCGCCCGTGGCAAGCCCCGGCATCAGCGCGGCGACGGCGCGGGCCTTCTCGGCGTAGAGCGCGGAGTGGACGAGCACGGATGCGGAGACCGTGCGCAGGCGCGACACGATTTCCTCCGCCGACAGGTTCACGTCAATCGGCACGACCGTCGCTCCCGAAAAGAGACACGCCGCATGAGCCGTCATCCATTCATAGGAGTTCTCGCCGATGAGGCCAATCACCCCGCCGGGCACATTGTTCTCGATAATCCACGAAATCACCGCGATGTCGTCGGTGAACTGCCGCCAGGTGATCGGCAGATAGCGGTCGCCCGATGTCAGCAGAAACGCCGCGTCCGTCGGGTGTTCCGCGCGGAGACGCTTGAATTCGTCAAAGAGTTTCATAAGTGTTCTCGACTTCCTGCCACGTGCGGGCGGCGAAAAAGCTGGCAATCGCCGTATCGTATTCGGCGGTGTGGGCAAACGCCTTCTTCATCAGGCGAAGGCGCGTGTCAAGCCCGAGCGTCCCCTGATGCGCGGCAAGTTCCCCGGCGAGCGCGGCGTAGTCGCCCGGATCCGTCACCGAAGCGACGCGCAGGTAGTTCTTCGCCGAGGCGCGAACCATGCAGGGCCCGCCGATGTCGATGTTCGTCCGCGCCATTTCGGGCGTCACGCCCGGCTTCGCCACCGTCTCGCGGAACGGATAGAGGTTCACGACGACCATGTCGATCGGCACGGCGGAAAGACGCTTCAGGTCGGCCTGATGCGCCTCGTTGTAAGTTTCGGAGAGCAGGCCAAGATAGATCTTGAAGTCGAGCGTCTTCACGAGACCGCCCTGCATCTCCGGCTGACCCGTGTAGTCCGACACGGCCACGAGCGTTTCCGCCGCCTTCTCACCGAGAATCTCCTTCACCTTCGCATAGGTTCCTCCCGTTGAGTAGATCTTCACGCCGGGACACGCTTTGACGAGGGCGGGCACGAAGGTCTCAAGCCCCGTCTTGTCCGAAACGGACATCAGAACGCTCTTCACCGCAACACGGTTGTCTATCTTTCGTACGATATTTAGCGACATTGCTGTTCCTTGTGTTTTTTCGGGTATTATACCATATTCTCGGCATGAACCACGTCAGCCAGAAAGTTTACGGTTTCTGCCAGTAGGAGAGGTATTCAACATTGCCCATCTCGCGGCCGCGAATGGGCGATTCGCCGAGACCGAGAAGGGTCAGCCCAAGTTCCTCGCGGGCGAAGCGGACGATGCCGTCCCGTGCGTCGAGGCGCAGAGTCTCGTCACGGACGAGTCCGCCGGGCGCCTTGCCCTTCCCGACCTCGAACTGCGGCTTGATGAGCGCGACAATCGTGCCTCCCGGCTCCAGCACGTCGCAAATCGGCGGCAGAATCAGCCGCAGGGAGATGAAGGAGACGTCCGTCACGGCGAGTTGCGGGACGCGCGGCAGATCCGCCGCCGCCATGTAGCGCGCGTTGTAGTTCTCCTTCACCCAGACGCGGGAATTCGTGCGCAAACGATAGGCGAGCTGGTTCGTGCCGACGTCAACGGCCATCACGAACGCCGCCCCGTGCTGCAAGAGGCAGTCGGTGAAGCCGCCCGTCGAACTGCCGACGTCGAGGCAGGTCTTCCCCTGCGCCACGAGAGGAACGGGGAAATCCGCCGCGCCGAACGCGGCAAACGCCCCTTCCAGTTTCTCGCCGCCACGCGAGACGAAACGCGGCGGCGTCTCGACCTCGACGGGCGCATCCTCCGTCAGCGTCCGCGAGGCCTTCGTCTCGACCTGCCCCGTCACGCGCACCTTGCCCTCGAGAATGAGGGCCTGCGCCTTGCTGCGGCTTTCGGCAAGCCCCAGTTCGACCAGTCGAACGTCCAGCCGCGTCTTCACTTCTTCTGCTCGAGGAAATTGATGCCGCGAATGCTCGTCTTCGGGAAACTCTGCTCGATTCCGGGCTTCACTTCAATCGTGACGAAGTCCGCCGTATTCTTGTTCCGCACGAGAACGCCGCGATATGTCCCCTGGTCGGTCTGAATTTCCACGTTCGGCTTGAAGATGCGGCGCAGGGCGAACTTCAGCGGCAGGGTCTTCGCCCGCTGAATCTTCGGATGCCGCACGACTTCCGCATGGCCGTCGGCCCGCAGCACGAGGACGTGCTCACCTTCCAGGACGTTCTCAATCGCAAAGACATCGCTGTATTCGGCGGCTTCGTCCGACGATTTCGTCGTGCCGACAATGCGCCCGTCCAGCAAAACCTGAGCGCCGACGGGAGAGGTGCGAAGTTCAATGCGTCCCATCTGATTCGAGAGACGGAACTCTTCGCGCGGCTTCGATCCGTTGTCAAGGGTGATGTGCCGCGTTTCCGTGCCATACCCCTCCAGTTCGGCACGCACGACGTAGTCGCCCGGCGCAAGCCCCGGAATCACGACCGAGGTTTTCCCGCGATATTCCCCGTTCACGTAGAACCGCGCCCCTTCGGGGACGGAGAAGAGCGAAAGCGTCCCCGGCAGCCCCTGCATGAGAACGGAAAGCACCTGTCGGTCGCCCGCGTTGATCGAGAGTTCGCGGCTCTCCTCCCTGAAACCGTCCAGGCTCAGTTTCACCGTTGCGCGCCCCTTCGGGATGTCGCTTACCGTGACGGGCGTCTTGCCGTGCGCAATGCCGTTGACAACGACGTCCGCGCCGGCGGGTTCGGTCTGGATTTCCACGATGCCCGAGTCGAGCACCAGCGTCTCCTCGCGCACGAGCGGCGTCCGACCGTTGAACTTCACCTCGAAAGTCGAGGGACGGTAGCCCGCCGCACGAAGCGTGACCTTGTGGGAATCCTTCGTATCGAGATTGGTAATCAGACGCGGCGTTCGGCCGACCGAAATGCCGTCAATCGAGATATTGCATCCCTCCGGCACGCTCTTGACGAGCAAAAGCCCCTTCTCCGGTTCGAGCACGGCGCTCCGTTGAAGCGGCACGCCCTCCTCGACCTTGAAGAAGCGGTCGCGCTCGACATAGCCCGCCAGCCGATATTTCAGCCGATGCCGTCCGGGTTCGAGGTCGAAGAGCGTGAGCGGCGTAACGCCGCGATCCTGTCCGTCGACGATGACGGTCGCGCCCTCCGGTTGGCTCGTGATGTCAACGCGCACGGCCAGTTCCTGCGCAAGCCCCATCCACGCGGCACAGACGACCGCAAACGCCAAAGGCAAATTCCCTTTCATCGACGCACTCCTTTCCCAAGACGCTTCTCGACGTCAACCAGTTTGGCGGCCGCCTCGCGGTATCGGTCGTCCCGACGGTCTGGCACGAGTTCGCACAGGACTTTCAGTTCCTGCCGCGCCGTTTCCCAGTTGGACATCTTCAGCGCCTGGTCGGCCCGGAAGCGCTGGTCGCGATAGCGTTGCTCGAGTTCCTTTTCCGCCGTTTCGAGTTCCGCCCGGTAGTCGGCGAATTCGGGCGGCTTCGGGTTCACCGTGTCGAGATAGACGATCGCCTCGCGGTAGGCACAGATCGCCGCGTGGATGTTGCCGTATTCCACTTCGCGGTCATTCCACTTCGCACGGGCGGTCTCCGCCGATGCCGTCGCCATTTCGACCAGTTTCTCGTGCGAATACTGCAGCGCCCAGAGACCGAGTTCATTGTTGGCGAAGGCCTCCAGCTTCTCGCGAACGCGGCGGAACGCCTCCGGTTCCGGCGTGTTCTCGACGTTGACGGTGCGCCCGCGCGTCGTGTAGAGAACGCGCAGCCGCCAGCTCTTCAGTTCCGGCGGTTCGCCCGCGGGGCCGGCATATTCGCGGTCGAGCGATGTCAATTCGGGGTCGGTGAGAATCTCGTTCAGTCGTTCGCGCGCCTCGTCCGTGAGCTTGGTGCGCTTGTCGATGTGGCGGTTCGCGTTCGGAACGTCGTCAATTGTCACCTTCAGCGTCCCGTCCGTCGAGTAGACCATGTAGTAACGGAAGATTTCCGACGAATTCGCGTCAATCTTCTCGTAGCGGAACTCGGAGACGGTTTCCTTCGTCGTCTGAATCTCCGCAATTGGCGCGGTCACATTGCCGAACCAGCCCGAAAGGACGAGAAAGATGAGGGCGCAGAGAATCGCCACGAGCACGCAACAGAAGACGTTGGCGGCCGACAGACGGCGACGAGTGCCGCCCGGCGTCGCGGCGGCATTCGGCACGGTCGCGGCGGAATCCGCCGTGCCGAGACCGAGATCGACACCGCCCGCCGCCGCAGAACGCGGCGCTTCGCCCCCCGAAACGCGCAGGCTCGTCGTCCCGACGCCGATCACGTCGCCCGGATGCAACTCCACCGACTCGTTGCCGACGGCATTGCCGTTCACATAGGTTCCGTTTGCACTCGCGAGATCCGTCACGCGAATCCCCGTCTCGCCGAACGGCTCGAAGAGGCAGTGGTTGCGCGACAGTTCCTCGTCGGGTATGCAGACGTCGTTCGACGACGAACGCCCGAGGCGAACGCCGCCTTCCGAAACGGAGAAACGCCGCCCGGCGAGTTCGCCGTTCTCCACAATCAGTTCAGGTCTTTTCATTACAGAATCCCTTTCATGGCATTGGCCAGCACGGGACCAAGCAGGATGATGAACACGGCTGGGAAAATGAAGAGAATCAGCGGCCCGAGCATCTTCGTCGGAGCCTCGTTCGCCAGTTTCTCCGCACGGTCGAACCGCCGCTGACGGAGTTGGTCGGACTGGATGCGCAGAATCGACCCGATCGACACGCCGAGCTCGTCCGCCTGTATGAGCGCGTAGGCGACGGACTTCAAGTCGGGCTGGCGCACACGGTCGGACATGTTCTTGAGGGCCTCCTTGCGCGAAAGGCCGACCTGAATCTCCTTCGTCATCCGCAGGAGTTCCTCGTTCAGCGGGTCAAGCCGCCGCGACTTGCAGTTGCGCTGAAGCGCACTGATGAAGTCCATGCCCGCCTCGACGCTCAGCGTCAGGATGTCAAGGACGAACGGCAGCGACTTCATGATCGAAAGATGCCGAGCCTTCAACGCCGACTTCAGCCACAGCATCGGCTGAATCGCAAAGAGCAACACGCCCATCAGGCAGAGCGGCATTCTCCCCGCCGTGAAGAGCGAATCGGGCAGCAATACGCCCATGAAAAGAATCAGCAGACACCAGAACGCCCCCAGCACGATCGGCGAAAGCAGCCCGAGCGCCACGAATTCGCGTCCGTTCAGCAGTCCCTCGAACCCCGCCGAAATCAACATTCGGTGAGACTTTTCGATTTGTTGTGCGAAGAGGGGACGGGAGACGAGGCGGTCAAGATTGCCGACGAAGGGCAGAAGCAGTTTGAATACGAGCGGAATCGAACGCGCCTGACGGCGACCGTCCGCCAGCGTGACATACGTCACCTCGCTCGCAACGGACGCCGCATACCACGCAAGACAGGCGATGGCCACCGACCACGCAATCATCACCGCTAAGGAAAACACACTCATGGCGTGTATTATACCATATTCTCGGCATGAACCATGTCGTGCCGCAGGGGAGGGGGCGGTTTTCAAGCCGCCCCCGCACAGCGCAATCGTCCGCAGTCGCGTCAAATGCTGCTTCGCTCATACCCCCTCCCCTCCTCAATCCGCGAAATCCGTGGTTAAACTCATTCAGAAGGTTAACAGTTCCACTGTTCGACTTCGACTCTATTGCCGCACGAAAAGCATCCCCATGCGTCGGGCTGTGCCGAAATTTGCTATAATACGGGAATACACACGTGAAATTGCAAAAAAGGGAAATCCTCATGAACCTTAAAACGACTCTTTCGACCTTGTTCGTCTCGGCGGTCGTCCTCGGCGACGCCGTCGCATTCGCCGCCACGGCTTCGTCCGCTGCCCCTGTTCCAGGCGCTGCGATCGTTTTGCGCTTCGACGACAACAAGCCCGTCTCTCAGTGGTGCGAAGTTGCCGAAATCTTCGAGGCTGTCGGCGGACGCTGCTCCTTCGCCGTCTGCGCCGCAGGACTGGACGCGAGACAGTGGGCAACCTTGCGCGAACTTTCCAGACGCGGTCACGAGATTATGGATCACACCGCCCAGCACGCGATGTTTCAACTGAAGATGGATACGCCGGCGGCGGCCGAGGTCTTCCGCGACGCCGACTTTTTCGACCACATCGAGGGCTCCCGCGTCCTCTGCCGCCCCGAGGCAGACCTCGAGAACCCGAAGAACGTCCGCATCCGAGCCTCGATGACGAACGGCATCCTCCGCTCCGACGACCCGAAGTTCCTGTCGGCGCAGTTCTTCGCCCAGAAGTTCTACGTGCCGTCGACCGACATGTTCTACGGACTCGGCAAGGACTGCGGTGGAGGGCTGTTTAAGCGGGGAGCCGAACAGCGGTGCTCCGACTTCTGGGGACGCTGGACGACCAACTCGTTTGACGACTGTGAAATCGTCCTCCTCGCCCGGGAAGCAGTCCAGCCTTCGAAGAATCTCGTCCGCGCACAGGCGAAAAACTCCGTCTCGCGCTTTCTGGCGCACGGGCTTCCCGCGCCGAAGACGTGGATCAAGCCGGGTGGCTGGGAGTTCGGCTGCGATGGCAACCGGCTGAAGGAAATCTACGGCGACGAGTTCGGCTATGTCGTGGCGGACGAGACGATCCGCATCAAGCGATGGACGCCTTGGTGCTACCCTTCCGACTTCGGCTTCTTCGACAACGGCGCGAGCGTTGACGAGGTCTACGAACGAGCGGTAAAGTCCATCCGCGCCGGTCGCACATACCCCTACATCAGTCACCAGTGGACGACAAAGATCAGCCGTCCGGAGTTTCTGCGACGCTGCCGCGAACTGGCGGCGCGGCTGAAGGCGAGCGGTGTGCCAATCGCGACCTACTCGTCCGTCGGCGAGACGCCAACCCGATAAGGGTCTGACGTGGCTTTTACTGGTCCGTCAATCCTATTCTTTTGACATGCGACCGACCAATTGCCCCTTGCGGACATAGACGCTCAGCAGATTCTCCGCCGCATATCATGTCCAGCGACAGGCTCTATGCGGGATTGCTATCGCCACGGATTTCACGGATTTTCACGGATTTTGATGAGGTAGCCGTGGTAATCGGGAGAATCGGGAGAGGGTTGAAGTTGGAGTTGAAGAGTGGTGTGATGCGCATCTCCGAGTGGTGTTGATGCGCATCAAAGGGTGGTGTTGATGCGCATCGAAGGGGTGTGTTGATGCGCATCAAAGGGTGGCGTTGATGCGCATCAAAGGGGGTGGTTGATGCGCATCAAAGGGGTGTGTTGATGCGCATCAAACCTTCGGACGATGCGCAGGGGGCAATGACCCCTTCGCGTCGAAAATGGTCATCGGACGCAATGAATTGCGTCCCTCCCGCCGACAAAACCGATTCTCCCGATCACCACGACTATCTCACCAAAATCCGTGAAATCCGTGGTTAAAAACCCATTTAGCCGAGGCCGGGGATGGTCTGCTGAGAGGTGAAGGAGAGCCTTTCGCCGGTAAACGGGTGGCGAAAGGCGAGCGTCTTCGCATGAAGGTAGAGCCGCGAAGCCTCCATCCCTCCATACTTTTCGTCGCCGACGACAGGATGCCCCGCTTCGGCGAAATGGACGCGAATCTGGTTCTTGCGTCCCGACTTCAGCGTGACCTCGACGAGGGTCGTGCCATCCTCGACGGACAGTTTGCGCCATTCCGTGCGGGCGAACTTGCCGAACTTCTCGTTCCTGACGCTCGAAACCTTCATCGTCTTTGGGTCATCGCGCAAATAGGACTCAAAAACGCCGCGTTCTTCCGCAAGCACGCCCTCGACGCGGGCAAGATAGGTCTTCTCCGTCAAGTTGTTCCAGTCCGCGCGGAACTTTTCCGCGACTTCTTCGGACTTTGCGAACATCATCACCCCGCTCGTCTCGCGGTCAAGCCGATGCACGAGCCACACGC
>CAVFWY010000072.1:0-9122 GCA_963626175.1 Gemmiger sp. | reverse complement strand
CAATCGGGCCAGCCCCGATGATCAGAATCTTCCTGATGTCCGTCCGCTTCATATCGGAGGAAAATTAGCAAATCCCGTGCCAAGCGAGACTGCCGCCGCCCCTCTTTACAACGGGCGTAAGGTTGAATCAGTCCCACTTTACAATGTCTGTCGCGAGTTTCTCCCCGTCTTGTGAACGACATTTGTTATCACCCCGGATTTCACGGATTAGGTGATGGGGTTGGGGGAGGGGATAGCCGTGGTGATCGGGAGAAAGGGTTGGGGAATAGCCGTGTAGATCGGGAGAATCGGTTGATGCGCATCAAGAGGGGGTGTTGATGCGCATCAAGGGGGGTGGTTGATGCGCATCAAAGGGGTAGGTTGATGCGCATCAAAGGGGGTGGTTGATGCGCATCAAGCCTTCGGTCGATGCGCAAGACAGGGCTGCGGGACCGTTATCACCACGAATCCGACGGATTTTCACGGATAATGGGGAGGGAATAGCAGTTAACGGCTATCCCCCAACTCCATCTCTACCTTCTCTCCCGATCACCACGGCTATTCCCTTCCCCAAAAATCCGTGAAATCCGTGGTGATAACAACATTCCAGCCGACTACGCGACCTCTTCAATCTTCGTGGCGACGATGGTGCGCTTCGCCTTTGAGAACGCGAGCCCGATGAGCGTGAGCGTCTTGCCGTTCCCGGCAAATTTGTCCGCGTAGTGGTTCGCCTTGATCTGCCGGATCGCCGAGACGGCGGTCGTGCCGAGCTTGAACTCGATCACGTAGCAGTGCGCGTCCGTCTCGACCGTCATGTCGATGCGCCCCTCGTTCGTCTTCACCTCCGCCTCGACCGCCACGCCGACGAGTTTCAGCGCAACGTAGACGATCGTCTGCCACATCTGCTCGTTCTGCCTGTCGGTGAGATCGTAGGGGATGTTCGCGAAGAGACGCTTCAGCGCGGCGACGAACGCCTTCGGGTCGCGGACGCACAGCGCCGCCACCGCGTCCGCCTGAATCGTATTGGAGTCTTCCGTCTCGTGTCCCGTGTAAGCCGGAACAACCTGAGCCAGGAAAGAGTTCTCGACCTCGAGGTTCGGGAAGTCGAGGGAGTAGCGGCGCATCGCGCCAATCTGACGGAAGCCCGTGATGGTGAGGTAGCCCGTCTGGAAGAGGAGCGTCGTCAGGTCGGCGCGGTCGGGCTCGTAGGTTCCGAGCGTCGCCTCGTCGACGTTGACCTTCGCGAAGTTCAGCGGCTTTTGCTTCAGCGTGTCCATCAGGAACGTCGTCATCGCCGTCGTCGACCAGTAGTTGCACAACTCGTGCGACTCGAGTGCGGACGCGAGGGAGACGGGATTGATGACCTTCTCCGCCGAATGGTGGAAACGGTAGCCGTCGTACCAGCGGATAAGTCCCTCGAATCCCTGCTCGTCCGTCCAGCCGTTCGCGGCGGAGAACTCGTGCAGAAGCCCCGGCATGAACTTCCTCACCTCGTCGTGCGTGTAGCCGAAGAGCGTCGCCTCCTTCAGCGACATCGTCCTGTCCTTGAGATTGTTCAGGTCGGAGAAGATCGAGACCTTGGAGAACTTCGAAATGCCCGTGATGAACGCGAAGCGCTGCAAGCCCTCCGTCTTCTTGATGACGGAGTAGAACTCCTTGAGCGCGTCGCGGAACGGGCGGACGGCGGGGGTGTTCAGTTTCTTCAGGAGCGGCTTGTCGTATTCGTCGACGAGCAGAACCATCTGCCCGTCATCCGACTTCGCGGCGAGGTCTTCGATAAGGTTCTTGAACGTGATTGAAGCAGACTCGCCGACGCGGAGCGGGACGCCGTTTCGCCGCGCCTCGCTTTCCAGCGTCGAGGACAAGGCGGACTGCAAGCCCTGGACGCGCTCCGGCTGAACGTCGCTGAGGTCAAGCCGCAGGACGCGCCACTTCTTCGTCCAGTCCCAGCGCGGCTCGATGTAGAGCCCCTTGAAGAGGTCGCGCCGTCCCTCGAAGAGGGCTTGGAGCGTCGAGACGGCGAGCGACTTACCGAAGCGACGCGGACGCGCGATGAAGAACTGGCGACCAATTGACTTGTTGACGAGAGGCCAGAGCCGATCCGTCTTGTCGACATAAGTGAAGCCATCCTGAATCAGGTTGGCGAACGTATAGATGTCTGTCGCGAGCTTCTCCATGCCGCGTATTATACCATATCCGCGCAAAGCGATGCCACGGTTACAATATGTCGGACAAAGCGTAGGTTCGGCCGAGCAGGGGGTATTTCGCGCCGGCGGCGGCATTGTAAGGCAGCCACTCAACAGGCGACGTCCCGGCAATCGCCGCGAGAGCGGCGCGGTCAGCCGGCGAATCGTTCACGCCCGGAATGAGCGGCACGCGAAGACAGTGCGGAACGCCACTCGCCTTCAGCCACGCGAGGTTCTCCAGCACGATGCCGAGGTCGCCGCCCGTCCAGCGGCGGAAAGCCGCCGCATCGTGGTGCTTCAAGTCCTGATAGACGAAGTCCAGCCGCGAAATGACGCGGCGGTAGGTCTCGGACGGCGCGTAGCCGCTCGTCTCGATGGCAAGTCCCACCCCCTTCGCCTCGGGACGTTCGCGGACGCAGTCAACCAACTCCGCGAGAAAGTCCGCCTGCATCAGGGGTTCGCCACCCGAAAAGGTGATGCCGCCGCCCGACGAAGCCATGATGTCGGCATTGCGCAGCAGTTCCGCCGCGAGTGGCTCCGCCGTCCAGTCCGCGCCGCAGGGGACGGTCGAACCGTCGCGGCGGCGAAGGACTTCGAATTCCGGGGACTGTCCCTCCGGGTTGTGACACCACGCGCACCGAAGCGGACAGCCCTTGAAGAAGACGGTCGTGCGGATGCCCGGCCCGTCCTGCAAGGTGAACTCGCGAATCTCGAAGACGCGACCCGTCACGACGCGGCGAGTTCGACCCGCCTGATGATTTGGTCCTGGAAGCACTTGTCGAGTTCGACGAAGTAGCCCGACCATCCCCACACGCGGACAATCAGGTGGCGGTGGCGTTCGGGGTGAGCCTGCGCGTCGAGGAGCGTCTCGCGGTTGATGGTGTTGATCTGCATCTGGTGTCCGCCTCGTTCGACGAAGAACTTCACGAGGCGGGCGACCTTCTCGATGCCGTCGGGGAAGGCGAACGCGGAATCGTGAATCTCAATCGTCAGCGGCCCGCCGTTGCAGACGGGAATGAGGTTCGGCTCGGTGAAACTGCGCACGACGCTGATCGGGCCCTTCACCTCCGCGTCGAGCGACGGCGCGTAGTTCGCCGACAGCGGTTCGCCGCGAAGCCGTCCGTTCGCGCTCGCGGGGACTTCCCGCGCATGCCAGATATAGTACATCGCGCTTCCCGTGCCGGGACGGAAGATTCCGCCGCGGTCGTTGCGCCGTCCGTCGAAGGCGTGTCCCCAGAAGTCGATGAGCCGCTTCGCGATCTCGTCCGTGCGCGGGTCGGCGTTGCCCATCTTCGGCGCGGCCTTCGCGGCGGCGAGGACGTCGGGACGCCCGGCGAAGTCCGTGTCGAGCAACTTCACGAGTTCGGGGAGCGAGACAAGCCGCTTCTCGAAGACGAGTTCGCGGACGGACGCGAGCGAATCGACGGCGACGGCGATTCCCGTGCCGTGGATGCCGAAGTTGTTGTATTTCGCGCCCTTGCAGATGTCGCGGGCGCGGGTGATGCACCCCGTCGAGATTACCGAGACAAACGGACCCGGCAGAATCTCGACGTGGCGATACTTCTCCACGAGCGCATCCGCCCGACGCTGAATCTCGGCGAAGAACGCCCGTTCGACCGCGTCATACGTCGGACAGTCCGTGCGCAGAACCGCGTCCAGACAGCCGACGAACGAAACCGCGTCAATGTTGTCGATGTCAAGTCCGCACCCGGGGATCAGGAACTCCCAGCACGCCGCGACCGAGTAGTCCCGCGCATCCTCGAGTTCATAGCCCCAACGGACGAGTGCGGGAATCACCACGTCGTCGTTCGCGTATTGAGGGAATCCGAGTCCCTCCTTCGTGAGTTCCGTTCCCGCCTCGTAGATTTCGAGCGGCGTGTTCTTCCCAACGCGCAGATTGATTTTCGGGTCGACGAGTTTCAGTTCGCCGCACGCCTTCAGGCACAGCCGCGAAAGGTCGTTGAACGCATCCTTCCCTTCGCGGGTCACGCCGCCGAGCATCACGGACTGGCCGTTGTCGCCCTGCTGAACGCCGATGTAGAGGTCGCTGTCGCGGTTGCAGGCGATGAAGAACTCCTCAATCCACTCAAGCGCATCCTCCGCCGTCAGCCGTCCCGCCGCGAGATCCGCCGCGTAGTAGGGATAGAGGTACTGGTCGATCCGCCCGAGACCGCAGTGGTATTCGCCCTCGCACCACATCGCGTAGTGGAGAACGCGCAAGACCTGCAGCGCCTCGGGAAACGAGTGCGCGCCGCGATGGACGGCGACGAGCAAATCCGCCGCGTCGGGCGGCAACGCCGCACGGTAGCGGTCGACGAGTCCCAGCACCGCCTTCACCGAAAGTGCCGCGTTGGAGAGGAAGTCGACTCCCTCCGCGTCATTCTCGGCGCGGGCGCGTTCGAGACGGGCGTTGATTTCGGCGAGCCGTGCGTCAAGCCCGTCGCGAATCGTCGGGCCGAAGTCCGCCGTCAGGTTGAAGACGACGCCCTTCTCGCCGAATGCCGTCCCCGAGGCGCGGCGGTCTGCCATCTCCTTCTCGGAGTGGAGGTCGGGGATTTGCCGCACCGTCCGCAGAAAGTGGATGCGCTCCCCTTCCATGAAGGCGGGCGTTTCGGCACTCAGCATTTCCTCAAGCCCGATGCGGGCGCGGGTTTCGTCGCCGATGCCGTCCGCGACGAAGCGGTTCAGCAGGGGCTGCCAGTCCGCATCGCGGCGGAACTTCTTCTGCTCCTTGTCAAAGGTTCGGTCGAGCAGGCTCTTGATTCTCGTTGTCATTTTATTCAGTATCCCAATCTCTTTTCAATATCCTCGGTCGTGCCGCCCTTCGTCTCGGGCATGAAGAAGATCGCCCAGACGAGCTGGCAGGCCATCATCAGTGCGAAAAAGCCGAACGTGGCGGAACCGGCCTTCGCCGCCGCCCACGGGAACGCCCAGCTGATCACCGTGCAGAGAAACCAGTGGACGAAGCAGCCGAACGCCTGTCCCTTCGCGCGCACCGCGTTCGGGAACACCTCCGAGATGTAGACCCAGAGGCACGCGCCGGACGAGAGGGCGAAGAACGCCATGAAGCCGAATATGCCGCAGACGGCAATCGCCGCGTTCGGGTGGTCGAGCGAGAGCTGCCACGCGACGAGACCGTGCATGAGGATCATCGCCGCCGAACCCGTGAGGATGAGGACGCGCCGCCCGACGCGGTCGATGACGGCGAACGCAAGCGCGGTGAAGACAAGGTTCACACCGCCCATGCCCATCGTGCCGACAAGCGCGGCGAGCGACGAGCCCTCGCCGAAAATCATCCCGAAGATGCGCGGCGCATAGTAGTTGATCGCGTTGATGCCGCTCGTCTGGTTGAAGAAGGCGATGAAGAACGCGAGTAGGATCGGCTTCAGGTACTTGCGCTGGAAGAGCGGCACGTCGCGACCGCCCGCCGCCTCGGCGAGCGTCGAACGGATCTCGGCGAGCGTCGATCCGACATTGCCAACGCCCGTCCGCGCCAGCACCGCCGCCGCCTCGTCCGCCCGCCCCGCCCTTACGAGCCAGCGCGGCGATTCGGGAATCGTGCAGAGCAGCCCCATGAAGAGGAAGATCGGCAGACACTCCACGCCGAGCATCACGCGCCAGACGATGCGCGGATCGACGTCGGGCATGTACTTGGCGACGAAATAGTTCGTGATGTAACTCGCGAGAATGCCGAAGACCACGTTGAACTGGTTCAGACCGACGAGAAGTCCGCGGTGCCTGCCGGGGGCGATCTCGACGATGTAGAGCGGGACGACCACGCTCACCCCGCCAATGGCGAGTCCGCCGATGAAGCGGAACCAACCGAGCAGGTGAGGGCCGAGTGCCTTATCCATCGGCGTGAACACGCACCCGACGGCGGACACGAGGAAGAGGATCGCCATTCCCCAGAGGACGGGTCGCCGTCCCCAGCGGTCGCTCGGCCGCCCTGCCGTGAACACGCCGATGATCGTGCCGATGAGCGCACCGGAGATGATCAGCCCGTGCCAGAACGGCGACAGGGCGAACTCGTCCTGTATCGCGCCCTCCGCACCGGAGATGACGCCGGAATCGAAGCCGAAGAGAAAGCCGCCAATCGAGGCGACGACCGAAACGTAGAGCAGAAACTTATTCATTGATGAACTCCTTGAATTCCTTCATCTGACCGGCGGTGAAGACACGCGCCCCGCGCCCCTGCGACTCGATTTCCGCCGCGTCATCGCGGTGGACGCGGTCGAGACGGTCGGGATAGCGGTGGACAAGGTTCGCCGTCGGGCGACCGTGGAAGCGGCAGAGCGGCTCGCCGCCCGAAACCCATTCGTTGTCCGCCATGGTGAGGTTCGTCCGCCAGTCGGTGAAGAAGCGGAAGAGCGTATCCTCCGAACGCGAGAAGAGATTGCCGCGCACGGTGAAGTTCGCCGTCGCCGCCGTCGTATCGTAGAACATCAGGTGCGCCGCGTTCGGATTCCACCGCTGGCGGTGTCCCCACCCCTTCCCCGCATCGCGGAAGCGGTTGCCCTCGACAAGCACGTTCTCGGTCTTCGCCCGCGCACCCTGCTGCCAGTATTCGTAGGAATATTCGCAGTTCCACACCTCGTTGCCGCGCCAGGTGACGTTGCGCTGGGTGATGTCGTCGCCGTTGGACTGGTTCGTCAGCCCCGCGTCCCATACCTCCCACACGCGGTTCGACTCGACGAGCGCATCCTCGACCGCGCTCCAAAACTCGATCCCGTTGCCGTAGCGGACGCCGTTGCCGAGGTCGTCGCGGTAGAGATAGCCGCCGCCGATCCACGAGATGTCGCAGTTGCGCACGGTGACGCGCTTCACTTCCGTCCCGCCGATGCCGTGCGCGGCGGAATAGCGCAGCCAGAGGCCGTCATAGACGACGTCGTGCGCCCACGTCTCGTCAATGCAGTGCACCTTCTCGGCGAGTTCGATCGACTGCCAGCGCATCGCCGGATTCGCCCACGACTTGAGATAGACGACGAACGAGTCGGGGTCGCACCAGAAGTCGAGATCCCGCGTCACTTCCGCCCGCGTGCCGCGCTTGAAGGCGCAGCCCGCCTCGCCGTGGTTGAAGATGACGTTGCCGATGTCGGCCGCCGCACCCGTCCGCGCCGACCACACGCCGTTGCCTTCGTCCGTCCAGTCGCTCGCCTCGCTGCGGTCGTAGCTCGGCTCGATGACGGGCTTCGCCCCTTCCCCGTAGGCGCCGTAGGTCACGGGATGGCCGGGCTTTCCGCTCCGGGGCTGAAGCTGCCCGCGCCACACGCCGCCGCGCTTGAAGAGCACCTTCGCCCCCGGCGGCACGACAAGCGCGTTCACCTCGTCGAGCGTCTTCGTCTCGTCAATGCGAATCTCAAGCCCGTCCTGCGCCTCGCGACCGTAGGCGGCTTCCGCCGCCGCCCGCGCCGCCGCAGACGAACGCCCGACCTTGAACTTGCGGATGCCCGCTTCCTCGACCCACGTTCCGTCCGCTTCCGAGACAGTCACGGAATGCGACTTGTCGAAGTCAAACACGGCGGACTTCAGCCGTCCGTCCTTCACCGCCTGCCAGACGGTCGGGTAGGTGTTCTCCCAGCGGTCCGCCGGGCGCGGCGAAAGGTATTTGCCCGCGTCGGCGAGCGCCCGCCTGACGAGCGGCATGCGCTCCGCCGAAAGCGTCGAGAAGCGGTCTGCAAGCAGAAGCGAGCCGCCGACGAACGCCACCGCTTCCGCCCAGAGTTCAACTTCGTTCCGCGTCAGTTTCGTCTCGTCGTCGCGCACGATCAGCGTGTCGGGGTCGGTCACCCAGAGCCGTCCGTTCTGGTAGACGTGTCCGATCACGTTGCGGCAGACGTTCGGCACGTTCGGCGCTTCGACATACTGGTGTCCCTCGCCCTGCCAGTAGGGCGTGATGTCCGTCGAGGAACGCATCCCGTCGACGATGCCGACGACGGGACCGAACGGCGTGGTGCAGCCGAGGATGAAGCCGTCGTCGCCGAAGCCCTCGCGAATCGCCTCGTAGCCGCGCCGCAGGGCCTGCGCCCGCGTAGCCGACTTGTCGTGGTAGACGACGTCCTTCACGGACGAGGCAATCATGCAGAAATCGAGTTTCACGTATTCGATGCCATATCCGCGCAGGGTGCGGAAGAGGTCGCGCAAGTGCGCCTGCACCGCCGGGTGAGTGCCGTCCAGCACGTAGACCTTGTGGTTGTCCGTCCAGGTGTGCGGCGCGGCGAGTTCGCCCTTCGCGTTCCTCACCAGCCAGTCGGGGTGTTCGCGGGCGAGCACGGATGTTTCCTCGACCATGAACGGCCCGACCCAGAGCGCCGGGACGAAGCCGCGTTTCTTCACCTCTTCGACATACCTCTTCAGCCCGCCGGGGAACGTCTCCTTCGTCGAGAGCCAGTCACCGAGAGCCGTCTGGTAGCCGTCGTCAAGCTGAATCACCTTCACGCGCTCAAAGCCCTTCCGGCGGTTTGCAACAAGCCAGTCCATGTTCTCGATGACATCCGCGAGCGTCACCTTGTTGAAGTAGTAATACCAACTGCACCACCCGATCGGCGCGTCAAACCTGCGGCGGGCGTTCGAGTCCGCCGCCCAGCGGTCGGCGAACGCGGCGAACAGGGCCTCCGTGTCGTCGCCCTCCATCTCGACGAGCGCCTCCGTCCGAATGACGCCGCCGGGCGCGAGTTCGGCGCGGTCGCAGGCGTTGAGCGCGAAGAACTCCCCGATGCCGTCCGCACCGAGCTTCATGCGGAAGTGTCCGAAGCGATCCTTCCCCGTCGTGAATCCGTAGAGGCGCATCCGTCCGTCGGGACGGCGGAAGCAGCACATGTGATCGGCAAGGAAGCGTCCCCTCTCGCCGGGATGGAAGTCGCCTGGCGTCGCCACGCAGTTGTGCAGGTAGCCCGCCGAATAGTCGAACGGCTCGTCGTCCCAGTTCCTCACGCCGCACGGACTCGCCATCTGCCAGCC
>CAVFWY010000071.1:0-9150 GCA_963626175.1 Gemmiger sp. | reverse complement strand
TCACGATGATCTTCAAGCAGTATGAGGCCGTGCCGAAGGCGATTGCCGAGCAGGTTATCGCCAAGCGCATCAAGGAAGGCAAGGTGCGTCCGCAGTCCGCCGACTGACGGCGTGGCGTGGACAGCACGAGAAGGACGGCGGGCCATTCGGTCCGCCGTCTTCTTTGAAAGCGATGCCGAACGACGAGACAAAGGCGAGGATTCGCGGCGAAATGCGCCGCCGCCGCAAGGCGGTGGACGCGGCAACGCGGCAATCTGCCGCGCACGCGATTTGCGCGGCGCTTCTGCGCCGTGCGGACGTTCGCCGCGCCGTCGAATCTGCCGCGCCCATCGCCGTCTATCTCGCCGCGCCGCAGGAAATCGACTTGACGGACTTCATCGCGGCGGTTTTGCGTGACGGCGGAAAGGTGGTTGCGCCGCGCTGGAACGGGACTTCCTACGACCTTGCCGCAATCACGGGACTGGGTGCGGCGGATTTGGCAATTGGGCCGATGAACATCCGTGAGCCGAAGCCCGATGCGGTGCGGTGTGCGCCGTCGTCCGTCGGCGCGTGGCTGATTCCGGGGCTGGCTTTCACGAGGGGGGGGGAGCGACTTGGTTATGGCGGCGGTTGGTATGACCGGCTTCTCGCTTCCGTCGCGGCGAACGTGCCGAAGATCGGCGTCGCCTATGGCTTTCAGGTCGTTGCCGATTTGCCGATGGAGGCGCACGACGTCCGGCTGACGGACGTCGTGACGGCGGAGGGGGCGGATGATGCGAACGGTTGAGGTCTGTGGCATTCAGGCGGAAGTCGCCGAAACGTTCGCCGAGCGGGCGAAGGGTCTGATTGGTCGGCGGGGGCTTCCCGCAGGGCGCGGACTCCTGATTCTGAAATGCAACTGCATACATACCTTTTTCATGCGCTTTGCGATCGACGCGACGTTCCTCGACCGTGAGAACCGCGTCGTCCGCATTGTCCGTAACGTCCGACCGTGGCGGCTCTGGGTCTGGGGCGGCTGGCGAGCCGTTAAAGTGCTGGAGACAGATGCCACGGTTCGCGTAGCCGAGCATAGCCAAGTGGTAGGTTAGGTTTGCTGCACAGCGACGGATCGGGCGACATCCGCCCTCACCGCCGAAGCGTCGCCGTTTTTGGTATAATGTGTGGTATGAAACCGATTGCCACCAATATCGCGGACTTCGAGACCCTGCGCAAGGCGGGGCAGATCTACGTTGACAAGACGGCGCACCTGCACCGCCTCATCACCGATCCGAGCCGCACGTTCTTCTTCTGCGCTCGTCCGCGGCGGTTCGGCAAGTCCCTGAGCGTCACGACGATGAAGTCCATCTTCCTCGGTCACCGCGAGTTCTTCGACGGACTCGCCATCGCGAAGACGGACTACGACTGGAAGCAGCACGTCGTCATCCACCTCAACTGGGGTGGGGTGGACGTCTCGAATATCGCGGCGTTCGAGGATACGCTCAAGTCATCCGTGCGAAATGCACTTGTCGCGGCGGGTTGGGAATACGACGAGAATCAGCGTCCGTCCTCAAACCTCGGCAATGCCATCGACCACTTCGGCTCGATTCGGCACGATGCGACGGACAAGAAGGGCGACGGCGTCGTCATCCTCATCGACGAATACGACGACCCCGTGGCGAAGGCGCTCGCGAATGTTCCGCTCGCGGAGGAAATCCGTTCGCGTCTCGCGGCGATTTACGCGCAGTTCAAGGATCGCACGGACAAGATTCGCTTCCTCTACATCACGGGTGTCTCGAAATTCACGAAACTTTCGGTTTTCTCGACGCTTTCGAGCCTCAACGACGTCTCGTTCGAGGACGAGTATGCCGAACTCTACGGCTACACCGAGGAGGAACTGACGGCGAATTTCGAGGAACACATACGCGTCAAGGCGGGGCGGATGAAACTCTCCTACGAGGCGTTCCGCGCCGAGATGAAACGGTGGTTCAACGGCTACCGCTTCGCCGAGGAGAATCCCGTGACGGTTTACAACCCCGTCTCGGTCGCCCTGACGCTCGTCTCGCCCGCCTCACGCTTCAAGCCGACGTGGACGTCGACGGGTCGCGCCTCGACCCTGATGAACTTCATCAAGCGGGAGGGTGCGCTCGCAATAGATCCCGACCGGACGGTTTCCGCTGTCGATGCCGACTTTGACGTCGCAGACCTCTCGAACATCCGCGAGACGGGGCTTCTTTTCCAGACGGGCTATCTGACGATTGCGGATTGCGACGCCGGGCTGTTCACGCTGCGCGTACCGGACGAGGAGGTGCGGCAGGATCTCGCGGCGCTCGTCGCCGGTGCCTACGCGGGCAAGGACGCGCAGTGGTCGGCATCGCTCGGCGGCAAACTTCGTGCGGGACGCTGGGACGAGTTCTTCGAGGGACTGAAGAGCCTCTATGCGAAACTCCCCTATGGCGCGAAGGAGAAGAACGAGCGCAAGAACGAGGCGGCGTATGCGCGTCCGCTCTGCATGCTCCTCGCGGCGCAGGGCTTCCGCTACGACCCCGAGGCGGTGCAGACCTTGGGGCGGAGCGACCTCATCGCGGAACATCCGTGCGGAATCTACATCTTCGAGTTGAAGGTCGATGGGTCTGCGGACGAGGGGTTGAAGCAGATTCGCGAACGCGGCTACGCCGAGCCGTTCAAGGCGCGGGGTCTGCCGATCTACGCCTTCGGTCTTAGCTTCGACTCTGCGACGCGGCAGTTCGTCGACGGCAAGGTCGAGAGGCTTCAGTAGGCGGATCGGGCGACACCCGCCCTCACCGCCGTAGCGATCAAAACGGGTCTGCCGCGTAAACGACTCACCGATTACACATCCAGAACTAAGCCTTTCTGAGAAACGGGGGAGATGTGGTATAATATGCGGGCATGGAACGGATAAGCGAGAAGGTCGTCGAGGAAATCAGGTCGCGCACGGATTTGGCGGAACTGGTGTCCTCGTATGGCATTCCATTGAAGCAGTCGGGGTCGAGCATCAAGGCGTGCTGTCCGTTCCACCACGAGAAGACGCCGAGTTTCAACATCAACGTGGCGAAGGGGTTCTACCACTGCTTCGGGTGCGGCGAATCGGGCGACGTGTTCAAGTTTGTCCAGAAGCAGGAGGGGCTGACCTTCATGGAGGCGGTGAAGAAGCTGGCCGCGCAATGCGGCGTGAAGGTCGAGGCGGAGGACGACCCCACGGCGGGCAAGCGGGCGCGGCTCTTCGCGCTGATGGCCGAACTCGCCCAGTTCTACCACCGCTGTCTCAAGAAGATGAAGGAGGCGGCACCGGCGCGGGCGTATCTCGAGAAGCGCGAACTGGATGAGAAGGTTCAGGACGAATTCCTCATCGGCTATGCGCCGACGGGCATCGCCCCCATCCTCACGTGGGCGGAGAAATACGGCTTTACGGCGGAGGAACTCGCCGACGCGGGCGTAATCAAGCCGTCGGACGGACGACCCGGCGACAGGGGCTACCACCGCTTCGGCGGACGGCTGATGTTCACGGTGAAAGACCGTCAGGGGCGGGTCGTGGCGTTTTCTGGGCGGCAACTCGTCGAGAAGAAGAACTCGGGCAAATACGTCAACTCGCCCGAGACGCCCATCTTCAAGAAGTCAAACGTCCTCTTCGGTTTCGACCGAGCCGCCGCGAACATTGCCAAGGCTCCGCACCGCGAGGTCATCGTCTGCGAGGGGCAGATCGACACGATCCGCCTGCACGTCTGCGGCTTTCCCGTGGCGGTGGCGAGTCAGGGCACGGCGTTCACCGAACAGCATGCGCGGATGATCAAGCGCGTCGCCGACGCCGCCCTGCTTGTCTTTGACGACGATGCGGCGGGGCATAAGGCGACGATCCGAACCGCCGCGCTTCTGCTCGCCGAGGAAATGCCCGTGCGCGTCGTCTCGCTGCCGGGCGGGAACGACCCCGACTCGTTCCTTCGCACAGAGGGGCCGGAGGCGTTCCAACGGCTTCTCGACAAGGCGGAATCCATCGTCAGTTTCCAGTGTCGCATCGAACAGGCGAAGGAGAAGGACGCGAAGACCATTGACGCGGTGGCGCGTGTTTCGAAGTCGGTGCTGACGACGCTGGCGGCGTGTCCGAGCGCGATTCTGCGGGCGAGCATGGTGGACGAGGCGGCGCGGTTGCTGAACCTCCCGGCCGCCGCGCTCGCGGAGGAACTCGGAAAGGTGAAGGTATCCCCGCCCGTCGCGCCGTCCGTCCGCACGGAGGAAGCCTTCGACTCCGTCGATGAAGAAGACCGGGACGACGCGGAGTTCATTGACGCGGACGCGGACGAAAGCGCCGCGCTGACGGGCGAAGACGCCCATGCCGTCGAGCCGCCGCCCGAACGCGAGATGGCCCTGATGGAGTTCCTGCTGGCGAACGAACGCAACTCGTCGCTGGACGGAATGGTCGGGGAGTTTCTGCCGAAGGAGGTTTTCGCCCACGACTTCACCCGAGCGTTCGTGGAGGCGTGGCGCGTCGAACTCGCGAGTGACGCGGACGCGATTTCGGCTTTCGCCGCGAAACTGGATGCGCGGGAGCAGACGTGGTTCGACCGCATCATGTCCAAGACCGGCACGACCGACGCGAGCGGGCAGAGTGCGACGGACATTCTGCAGGAGTTCGTGCGCAACCTGTGGGGCGACCACCTGCGGCGGCTGCGCGGGGCGTTGCCCGCGAACGGCGACGCGGCGGCGGACATGAAGAGATTTCAGATTTCAACGACAATCAAGCGTCTGAATATGGTAAAATGGCACGATGTCAAGGACATGGTGCGACAACTGATGAAAGGAGACAACTGAAAATGGACCTGAAGGAAGCAACAAACCGAATCGCCGCGCAGGGCGAACTCGTCACGAAGATTCGCGAGGAAGTCGCGAAGGTCATCGTCGGTCAGGAGAAACTGATCGACCGTCTGATTCTCGCGCTTGCCACGGGCGGGCACATTCTGCTCGAGGGTGTGCCGGGTCTCGCGAAGACGCTCTCGGTGAACACGCTTGCGAAGACGCTCGGCCTCGACTTCCGTCGAATCTCGTTCACGCCCGACCTCCTGCCGGCGGATGTCGTCGGCACGCTCGTTTATTCGCCGAAGACGGGCGAGTTCACCCCCAAGAAAGGCCCGGTCTTCACGAACCTTCTGCTGGCGGACGAAATCAACCGCGCCCCGGCGAAGGTGCAGTCCGCACTCCTCGAGTCGATGCAGGAGCGTCAGGTGACGATTGGTGACGAGACTTATCCGCTGCCGCGTCCGTTCCTCGTCCTCGCCACGCAGAATCCGATCGAGCAGGAGGGCACGTATCCGCTTCCCGAGGCACAGGTCGACCGCTTCATGTTCAAGTGTCTCGTCGAGACGCCCTCCAAGGCGGACGAGCGGCGCATCATGCAGCGGTTCGCCGGGAATGCGTCCGCGCCGGAGGCGAAGACGGTGTGCACGCCCGAAGACGTCGCGCTTCTGCGCGAGACGCTGAAGGAGGTCTACTGCGACGAGAAGGTCGGGGACTACATCCTCGACATCGTATTCAAGACGCGGGAGAAGAATGCCTACGTCCAGAACGGCGCGAGTCCACGCGCCACGCTGTCGCTCAATCTCGCCGCGCGCGGCAACGCGCTCCTGCACGGCCGCGCCTACGCCACGCCGCAGGACGTGAAGGAGGTCGCGCACGACGTGCTGCGCCACCGCATCCTCCTCACCTACGAGGCCGAGGCGGAGAACGTCACGAGCGACAAGATCATCGACAACATCCTCAACGAGGTCGTAGTCCCGTGAGGAACAAGACGCAAGAGGAGAACTTAAACGAAGAAAGGGACAGACCATGGAAAAACCGTTTGATAGGATAGTCGGGCCGGATGGCGAATTGGAAGACGAGGTCGAAGAATACCTGAATGAGATGAATTGCGGCGACTTCATCCAACCGGAAGACATTCCGTTTTCCGTCTACAACGGGCCGATAGACTTCAAGCTCGTCAAGAATGCCGCGTGGCGCAACAAAAAACTTGCGATTTATGAGGATGTCCGTCAGATCACGGCGGACTTTGTCCGCCGCCGTGTCGTGCGGGAGCTGACGCATGAGGAGCGGCGTCAGGCGGCGGTGCGGCTCGGATTCCTGGAGAAGGGTGAAGACCTGGAACTGCTTGATCCGACGCTCGACTGCGTTGTCGGCGATTTCGCGTCGATGATGGACGACCAGGGCGACGGTCCGGCGATTCGGCGCGTGCTGGCGCGGAAAGGCGAACTTGACGAGTTTGACACTCGCGCGGCGAGTTACTATGAAAACTACCGCTATACGTGGCTGGAGATTCTGGCGATGAAGGCGGGCGTCGGTCTCAAGTGCCGCGACCTTCTGACGGGAGAGGAACTCTTCGTCATGGAGAAGAGGATGAGTTGCACCTGCGAGAAGGGGATGACCATTTGCGTCGGCATCGCGCCGATGGAGGACGTCCACATCATCATCGGGGTATCCGCGCCCGCGCGATTCGAGAACCCGGCGACAATCTTGAAGATCGTGCTGACCCATCTCGGCCTGCCGACGGAGAGGCCGATTCGTCTGAACGCCGCCGACCAGGCGCGGTTCGCCGCCGAGACGATTCGCCGTGTTTACGCAAACGGGAACTTCAGAAGCATATTTTATGGAGTCTGACCGATGACGGACGTCAAGGATCTGATGGCGAAGGTGGGGAAGATACGAATCCTCACCAACCGACTGATCGACGACCAGCTTTCGGGCGACTACCACTCGACCTTCAAGGGTCAGGGCGTGGAGTTTGACGAAGTGCGCCCCTACGAGGCGGGCGACGACGTGCGGACAATCGACTGGAACGTGACGGCTCGCACGGGGATTCCCTACATCAAGCGGTATGCCGAGGAACGCGAACTCACCGTGCTTTTCATGGTGGACGTCTCCGGCTCGCAGGGCTACGGTTCGGGACAACGCTCGAAGATGGAACTCGCGGCGGAAGTGACGGCGCTTCTCGCCCTGACGGCGATACGCAATCAGGACAAGATCGGGCTCATCCTCTTCTCCGATAAGATCGTCACCTACATTCCGCCGCGCAAGGGCCGCGACAGCGTGATGCGGCTCGTGCGCGAGGTGCTGGCGGCGGAGGACGGCGCGGAGGGCGGCACGGACATCGCTGAGGCGCTCCGTTTTCTGAATGGCGTGCAGAAGCGCCGCGCCGTCGTCTTTCTCGTGAGCGACTTTCTCGCGCCCGCCGAGAGTTACGAACGCCTTCTGCGGGCGACGGCGCGACATCACGACGTCATCTGCGCCCCCGTGAGCGACCCTGCCGAGGCGCATCTGCCGGACGTCGGACTCGTGGAACTGGAAGACCCCGAGACGGGTGCGCTTTCGCTTGTCGATACGTCGAGCGCGGCGGTTCGCAACGCCTTTGCCGCGAACGCGGCGGCGGAAGGGTCGGAACTCAAGGGGTTCTTCCTGAAGACGGGCATCGATACGCTCGCCGTCTCGACCGACAAGCCTTACATCGACGGTGTTCGCGCCCTCTTCAAGCGCCGCGCCCGCAAGCGGTAGGCTGCTACGCAACGGATTCATACTGGTGCACTCCAAACGAAAGAAGGACGGATAGATGGAAAAGAAGAATGTTTCACTCAGGAAGGCGACTGTCGCGGACATTCCCGCGCTGGACGAATTGTTGCTTCAGGTTCATCGCATCCATTCAGATGCGCGATCGGACTTGTTCACGCCGGGTGCGAAGAAATACGATGACGGCGAATTGCGGGAGATTCTCGCCGACGGCAACCGTCCCGTCTTCGTCGCGGAACTGGATGGGCGCGTCGTCGGCTATGCGTTTTGCGTGATTCAGGAGACACGCGGCGGTTCGATGCGCCCCCGCCGCACACTCTACCTCGACGATCTCTGCGTCGATCGCCAGGCTCGCGGGCATCACATCGGCTCGCGCCTCTACCAGTTCGTTCGGGAGGCGGCGGTTTCACTCGGCTGTGCGGATGTGACGCTCTGCGCATGGGCGGACAATCCGAATGCGGTCGCGTTCTACCGTCACCTCGGACTGCGCGTGCGGAAGTATGTCTTTGAGGACGTAATCTGAAGAGCCGTAAATATGGTAGAATACGAAATATGGCAACGGAAAAAGACAAGATGACGCAATCGACGGTCGAGGAAATCGTTCGCAAGATGGACGGCCTCGATCTTTGGAAGACCGTCGCCCCGTTTCATTGGGGAATCAAGCCTCGGGGAACGGTGATCCCCTACTTTTTCTGCCTGCTGTCGGGGAATTCCACAACGGTCAAGATTCGGATCCTTTTCCTCGAAGGGTGGCAGACGTTCCACGATTTCGTTCGCACGCGCATCGACCGGAACTTCGGATTCTACCAGACGCCGATGGAACTGCCGCACTTCGAGGCCGTAGTCCTTGCGGACGGATCGGCGCAACTTTCCCGCCACGACCCCGGCTACATGCCCGTCGCGGTGACGGCGGCACAGCGGGACTTCTGCGCGCGCCTCCTCTGGCAGACCTACGGCGTGATGCTGCGCATCGAGACGGAAAAGAATCTGCCGCTGAAGTTTGCGGAGAATCGGGCGATGTTCGCCCGTGTCGAGGGGCAGAACGGCGAGTGGACGGACGAGCCGCTCGTGTTCCCCGACCCGCGTCCGCACGAGGAGACCGTCAGATTCCCGAATGCGCTCCTCGTGAAGGCGAAGGACTTGCCGTTCGTGCGGGACTACACGCTGGAACTCGACTTCCGTCTGCGGACGAACGTGATGACCCAGGAGGCGCGTCCGCGCTGCGTCTACCTTCTCGCGGCGATTGACGCGCAAACGGGTGCGAAGGTCATCGGCGACCGCGCGACGGTTCTGCCCGACCTCGGCTTGCGTGGACTTTGGGAGCAAATGCCGTGTCGCTTCCTCGAACGCCTGGTGGAAGGCGGACGGATTCCGGGCGAAGTGAAGGTGCGTTCGGGGCGGGTGTTCCGGCTGTTGCGTCCGCTCTGCATGGACTTGCCGTTCAAGCTTTCGCTTCACGATTCGTTGCCCCAACTCGAGACGGCGCTGAAGGCGATGTGAACGGCTTCGTCGGCTTGGACGGGTGCGTCCCGCCGCCGGTGCCAACGTCGGTGCGAAACCGCACGGAGATGTTATTTTGGTATAATATGCGCAATGAGAGTTGTATTTATGGGTTCGAGCGCGGCGAGT
>CAVFWY010000070.1:0-9210 GCA_963626175.1 Gemmiger sp. | reverse complement strand
CGACGACCCTGCTCCTCATCGGGAACAACCTCGCGAACGTCACCTATTCGGCGGCCTCCGCCGCGCTCATACTCGAACTCTGCTCCGGCTCGGTTGCGCGGTCAATCGCCAGTTTCTTCGCGGCGCTTCTCGTCCTCTATGTCTCGGAATTCATGCCGAAACTCCTCTGCGCGGCACGTCCCCTGCGGCGGATTCTCGCGCTCGCCGACATCTACCGCGTTGTGGAAATCGTGCTGCGTCCGCTCGCAAAACTGGGCGTTTTCCTCACAAACTTCTTCATTCCGAACAAAGAAGCGAAGGAAAAGCTCACCTCGGCAGACCTGATTCGCATTCTGAACGACAGAAAGGAAGGGGTGCGCCTTTCCGATTTCGAGAGTGCGCTCATCGGACGCATCATCGTCCTTCGGGTGAAGGGCAAGCCCATTACGCCGGAAGCCATCTTGTCGGCTATTCGCGACTTCGACTGAATTGCTTGCCCGCTGTGGGGAGATGCGCATCAAGGCCCCCTCTTGGTGCGCATCACTCCAGACAGCCCCCTATCGCAACCGGGACACCAATCAAATCAAAACCGGGTCACTACCATGCACCAGGCACCAGGTACGAGACACGTTTCGCCCCTACTGCTTCGGCACGACGTGACGCGGAAGAACTTCGCGCGGCCCTTCGCCGGCGCGCGGGCGAACACCGAACACCGACCTATGCGAAATTGCCGGAGAGCCGCCAATTATGATATAATGTAGGCATTTAAGAAAGGCGGTGTAGGCGTGACATATATGCAATATACGATTCGAGGGGTTCCTCCCGCGATTGATTTGAGTTTGCGAGAATGCGCAAAAGCGCAATCAAAGAGCCTGAATCAACTTCTTCTGGACACGTTGGCCGCAGGGTTGGGCATCTTCCGGCAACGTCCGAAGAACGAAGAGCTGCTGTCGCTTGCCAACACATGGGTTGCCGATTCCGAGGCGGACAAGGCCTTGGACGAAATGCGGACGATTGACGCGGATCTCTGGAAATGAAGATACTCATTGACGCCAACCGCTATTCAGATTTCGCCAAAGGCGAGAAAACGGCCGTCGAGATTTTCACAACGGCAGACCGGATCTTCGTCCCCTTTGTCGTGGTTGCCGAGCTTCGAGCGGGTTTCAGAAGCGGAACGATTTCACAGCGCAACGAGGCCATTCTCGTGCGCTTCCTGGCGAATGAGCGCGTTGAGGTTCTTTATGCGGATGCCCAGACGACACACATCTATGCGGAAACTTTCGCGCGGCTCAGGCGAAACGGCACGCCGATTCCAACGAATGACCTGTGGATCGCCGCATTGGCGATTCAACATTCGCTCCCCCTTTGCTCGCGAGACGCGCATTTCGAGAAGTTGCCCCAGATTGCGCGCCTGTAGGCTTCTCGCCGGCAGCTTTGGTTTGTGCGTCCGGGGGTTGGAGGATTGCGGCGGGGCTCACCGAACTCCTCTCGCTCTCTCAAGGGAACACAGTCAATATATCATTTTGAGTGTGGTATTGACGTTTCCCCATTACGAGACTTCAGCGCGAAACGCGAAAATATGGTAAAATATGCGGCTACTGACATTTTAACAGGAGAATAAACGACTATGAAGACCGAATCGAAGAATCTTGACAAATGCCGCGTTCAACTGACTGTGACGCTTGATGCTGACGAGGCGAAGGCCTGCGTGAAGGAAGTGGAGAAGACGTTCCTCCGCGAGGCGCGTTTGCCGGGCTTCCGTCCGGGCAAGGTCCCGATTGAGATTGTCCGCAAGGAATTCAGCTCACAGATGAAGTCCGAAACCGAGCGCACGGCGTTCAGGAAATACTACGCCGAGGCGGTGAAGGCCGAGAAGATCGACGAGGTCGCGATTGCCGAGATTCCGGGGATGGCGTGCGACAACGCGGGCGGAAGTTTCACCGTGATCGTGGAAGTTCCGCCGAAGTTCAAGCTGCCGACCTACAAGGGGCTCAAGATCTCCGAAAAGGATACGAAGGTCGAGGATTCCGCCGTCGCCGCCCAGATCAAGCGGCTTCGCGAGGCGTATGCGAAGTTCGAGGACGCGAAGGACGGCGAGGCGGTTGCGGACGGCGACTTCGTGCAGATTGACTACGCCGGCACGGTGGACGGCAAGCCCGTCGCCGAAATTGCGCCCGACGCGAAGGTCGTGGCGACCGGCACGGGATTCTGGACGCAGGTTGAGGAAGGTCGCTTCATCCCCGAGGTGCTCGAAGCCCTGAAGGGCATGAAGGCGGGCGAGTCGAAGGAAGACGTGAAGGTCAAGTTCGACAAGGAGTCCGCGCCGGAAGCCCTCAAGGGCAAGAAGGCTCTCTACAACGTGACGCTGAAGGGCTTCCGCCGCCGCATTCTGCCGACGGACGAAGAGTTCGCCACCCTGGCGAAGGCCGAATCCTTCGAGAAGCTCGAGAAGGACGTGCGCGAGGCGATGGAGAAGCAGGCGATTGCCGAGGAGAAGACCCGTCGCGAGAACGAGGCCGTCGATCTGCTGATGAAGAAGGTCGATTTCGACGTGCCGGAAAGCCAGGTTCGCCATGCGACCGACAACTATCTGAACAATCTCGCCCAGCGCGCGCAGTACGCCGGCCTTTCCGCCGAATACTTCGAGAAGAACCGCGACCAGATCCTGAAGGACGCGACGGACATGGCGACGCGCCAGGTTCGCCTCTGGTACGTGCTCGACGGCATTGCCAAGGAAGAGAAGATTGAGGCGAAGGACGATGAAAAGGGCCGCAAGGTCATCGAATTCGTCATCGCCAACGCGAAGAAGTGAGCGCCATGACAAAGAGCTACATGATTCCCTATGTGGTCGAGCAGACCGGGAAAGGCGAGCGGACGTATGACATCTACTCGCGCCTCCTCCTCGACCGCATCGTGTTCATCTCCGGGGAGGTGAACGACGAGATGGCGAACGCCGTCTGCGCCCAGCTCCTCTTCCTGCAGGCGCAGGACCCGAAGAAGGAAATCAGCGTCTACGTCAATTCGCCGGGCGGCAGCGTGACGGCGGGGCTGGCGATTTACGACACGATGCAGTTCGTGAAGTGTCCCGTGGCGACCTACTGCATCGGGCAGGCCGCGTCGATGGGCGCGGTGCTCCTGACGGCGGGCGCGAAGGGCAAGCGCCATGCGCTGCCCAACTCGCGCATCATGATCCACCAGCCGTGGGGCGGGGCGGAAGGCAAGGCGAGCGACATCGAAATCACCGCCCGCGAAATCCTGCGCCTGAAGGAAATCCTGAACGGCATCCTCGCGAAGCACTCCGGCAAGAAGATGGAGGACGTCGTGAAGGATACCGACCGCGACCACTTCATGTCCGCCGAAGAGGCGAAGGCGTGGGGGCTGATTGACAAGGTGATCGAGTGATGAGCAAGAAGTCGGAAGTCCTTTACTGTTCGTTCTGCGGGCGCAGTTCGAAGGAGGTCGCGGTGATTGCCGGGCCGGACGCCAACATCTGCACCGACTGCGTGAAGCACGTGAACGAGATGGTGGCGCGCGCCGAAAAAAAGGAGTCGAAAGCCCCCGAACTGCCGCCGACCCCGTCTCCGCGCACGATCAAGGAATTCCTCGACCAGTTCGTCATCGGACACGACGAGACGAAGAAGATTCTCTCCGTCGCCGTCCACAACCACTACCGTCGGCTTGAGGCCGCCGCAGACGACAAGAAGTCCGACGACGGCGTGGAAATCGAGAAGTCGAACATCCTCCTCATCGGGCCGACGGGCACGGGCAAGACGCTCCTGGCGCGGACGCTCGCGAAGATTCTCGGCGTTCCGTTCGCGATTGGCGACGCGACCGTCCTCACCCAGGCCGGATACGTCGGCGAAGACGTCGAGAACCTCGTGCGCTACCTCCTGCAGAATGCCAACGGGAACGTCGAACTCGCGAAGCGCGGCATCATCTACATCGACGAAATCGACAAGATTGCGTCGAAGACGGACAACGTGTCGATTACCCGCGACGTGAGCGGCGAGGGCGTTCAGCAGGCGCTCCTGAAGATTCTCGAGGGGACGATCTGCCGCATTCCGCCGAAGGGCGGGCGCAAGCATCCCGACCAGGAATACATCGAGGTCGATACTTCCAACATCCTCTTCATCTGCGGCGGCGCGTTCGTCGGGCTTGACCGCATCGTCGGCGAGCGCACGGGCAAGCGGCAGATCGGCTTCATCGAGGGCGCGGCGGACGAAGGGACGGACGATGCGAAGGCGGCGAAGGGGACGGAAGCGCTTGACGTGCGCCCCGAAGACCTCGTGAAGTTCGGCATGATTCCCGAGTTCACGGGCCGTCTGCCCGTCATCACGACGATAAGCGAACTTTCCGAGGACGACCTCGTGCGCGTCCTCACCGAACCGAAGAACTCCCTCGTCAAGCAGTATAAGAAACTGCTGGCGATGGACGGCGTTGACCTCGAGTTCGAGCCGGAGGCACTGCGCGAACTCGCGAAGACCGCCCTCGCCCGCAAGACGGGTGCGCGCGGACTTCGCGCGGAAATGGAGCGCCTGATGACCGACATCATGTACGAAGCGCCCGGCAACGACGCGATGAAGAAGGTCGTCATCACAGCGGAAATGGTGCGTGCCTGACGACGGCGGGGACTCATGCGCAAGCCGACGCCATTCCTGAACGAAGAGCGGCTGACGGCGGCCTGCGTGCTGAGTCTCGTCGGCGGTTTCACCGACGTCTATTCCTACCTTTGCCGCGGCCACGTCTTCGCGAACGCGGTGACGGGCAACATGGTTCTTCTCGGTCTCAACGCCTCGCAGGGCGCGTGGGCGGAGTGCGGCAAGTATCTCCTCGCCATCTTCGCCTACGGATGCGGCGTCTTCGCGGCGGATGCGATCCACGCCAAGGTCGAGCATCCCCGTCTCGTCAGTTGGCACCAGGCGGTTCTGGCGCTTGAGATTCTGCTTCTTACGGCGGTGGTCTTCGTGCCCTATGGCGCGGCGGATTTCCTCGTAGACGCGCTCATCGCCTTCGTCTGCGCCCTGCAGGTTCAGACGTTCCGCCGCGTGAGGGGACTGCCGTTCGCCTCGACGATGTGCACGGGCAACCTGCGCAGCGGGTCTGACGCCCTCTTCAACTGGCTGCGCGGTTCGGACGAGGCGGGCTTCCGCAAGGCGCGGCACTATTTCGCCATCATCGGAATTTTCATTCTCGGCGCGGTGCTCGGCGCGGTTCTGCTGAAGTCGGTCGGCCCGAATTCCTTCATCCTCGCTCCCCTTGCCCTTCTCGTGGTCTTCCTCCTTCTCTCCGGCAAGCGGCAACTCGTCCACCTGCGGCGCATCGGGCGCAGCATCCTCGGACGGCGGAGGAAGGCGGCGGACTAAGCCGACGGCGGCGGAGTGGTGGCGTTCTGCTGTCGCCACTCGGTCATGGAAACGCCGAACCGCCGCTTGAAGAGGTTCTTCAGGTAATTCGGGTTCTTGTATCCGCAGGAACTCGCAATCTTCGTGAGCTGCTCGTTGGTGGACTGGAGAAGGCGCTTGACTTCCTCCAACTGCACCTCGGTAATCGCCGCGCCGATGGTGGTGTTCTGCAACTCTCTGAAGCGCAAGTCCGCCAACCGCCGCGAACAGCCGAGATGCTCGACGACGTCGTTCACCCCGATGCCGCTCGTCGCCTTTTTCCGAATGTAGGCGAGCGCCTTCTGCACGAGTTTGCCCGCATGGGAGACGGGGGCGGTCGAGCCGCGCCGCACGATCTGCTTCACACCCACGAAGAGCGTCTTGGGAATGTTCCCCGAGCCCTTCCCGTCCATCAGTTCGTCCAGCGTTTTCGCCGCGATGAAGCCTTCCTCCTTGAAGTCCGGCTGGATGGAGGAGAGTTCGGGGTTGCAGTTCTCGCAGATGAGCGTATCGTTGTTGATGCCAAGGACAAGCACGTCTTCGGGAATCTTCAGCCTGTTCCGACGGCAATACATGATGACGTCGTAGCCGCAGTCGTCATTCGCGGCGAAAACGCCGATGGGCTTCTTCAGACCTGAAAGTTCCCTCGGCTGCTGCAGTTCGTGGCACCAGAATCCGTAGTCGCCGAGCGTCTGCCGAAACGCACGGAAGCGATTCACGCTCCATTCGAGGACGAGCGGATTGTGGACGAAGGCGTAGGAGCGGCACTGCCCGATGGACATCAGGTGGTTGGCGGCGGCGCGGCCGATCTCCTCCGACGAATTGCGGATGAAGGCGATGTTGTTCTGCCGCGCTGAAAGCCTGGGGTCGTGAATGTCGATGACAATGGTGGGCGTGTTCGATTCGGCAAGCAGGGCGGCGGTCTTCTCGGTATCGGGAATGGAGACGATGAAGCCGTCGTAGTGTTCGGCAAGGGCGGCCTTGACGCGCTCGGGCGTGAACTCCGCCGCCGTGCGGACGAGGGTGATGTCCCACTCTGGCGCGGGCCCGAGATAGCTGAAGATGCCCTGCAACTTGTCCTGCCCGGCAATCCCCGCCATTTTCAGGGCGATGAACACTCGTTTCTGCATAAGTCGACTACCCCGGCAAAGGCGAAGACGTTGCCGTCAAACCTCACGCACCTTCCCGCGCTCCGATTCCTCGCATTTCTTCAGGCGACCGACGACGCCGCCGAACGCCTCAAGCCCGACAAGCGCGAGAACCGTCGTCGCCACGGCGACCGTGTAAAGCCCGGCGGCGACGGCCATGCCGATGCCCGCCGAGACCCAGATGCCCGCCGCCGTCGTCAAGCCGTGGACGGCGTGCTTCTGGACGATGATGGAACCTGCGCCGAGAAAGCCGATGCCGCTCACAATCTGCGCGGCAACCCGCGAAGGGTCGCCCTGTCCGCCGAATCCGTATCGCGACACAATCATCATCAGGGCCGCGCCAAGGGCAACGAGCAGATGCGTCCGAACGCCCGCGACTTTCGCACGATACTCACGCTCCGCGCCGATGACCCCGGCCAGAAGTCCAGCAACGACGAGCCGCACCACCATCTCCAACGATTCCGCCATGATTCTTCCTTTCTACACGAAGACTGCGCATATTATAGCAGAAATAGACACTGCGAGGCGTTGTCGCGGAACACCGATTACAAAGGGTTTAAAACTTGAGGCGGCAGCCGACGTACCACATAATGCCGCCCATCGGGTAGCCCGGATAGTATTCGTAGTCGCCGTTCGTGAGATTCTCGAGAGAGGCAAAGAGTTCTCCCCCGAAGGGCGAGAACGACTCAAGCGGTACGGCGAGGCGCGTGTTGAAGATCAGCCCCTCCTTGAGTTCGGTCAGGTTCGCGGCCTCCGACGAGGAGCGGACGGAATAGGCATACATTCGGTCGATGAACTGGCCGTCGAGCGTCCACTTGAGGTAGTCGCAGATTCGCCACGTGCCGCCGAAGGTCGCCGTCCAGCGCGGCAGACGCGAAACGGGGCTTGTCTCCGGGTTCGTGTAGGTCAGCCCGCCGAAGAACGAGAGTTCGTCCGTGGGACTCCAATGCGCCGAGAGTTCGACCCCCGTTGCCCGCATGCCGCCCGCGTTGACGTAGCCGCGTGAAGTCCGGTCGATGCGGTTCTGCACGTCGGTGTGGAAGAGCGTCGCGAGGATGTCGAACGAATCGTCCACGGCGACTTTCGCGCCGCCGGAAAGGTAGTTCATCGTTTCCGCACCGAGTGTGCCGCGCGCGTAGTCGGTGGCGAGCGCCCGCGTGTAGACGCCGGGATAGTGAACGCCGCGTGAGCCTGTCGCGAAGAACTGCACCTTTTCGCGCCAGTCCAGCGTGAGCGCGGCGTCAGGTCCCCATTCGCCGTCGTATTGGCTGTGGAAGTAGTAGCGCGTCCCGGCGGACGGCGTGAGCGTCCAGTCGTCCGTGAGGCGGAAGTCGTAGCGCAGGCCGAGATACGGCGCGACGGTCGTGAGCGCACCGTCCGCCGAAAAGGGAATTCTGCCGTTGACGCGGTTGCGCGTCTCGGTTTCGCCGCGTTCGTGCGTGAGGTCGAGCCCGCCGCGAATCCAGAGGTCGCGCCAGACGTTCCCCTCGTAGAAGTTGCGGAAACTGAAGGTGAGCCATTCGGTGTGAGCATTTCCGTCCATCGCCCCCATCGGCGTGCGGCAGAGGTCGTCCTGATACCAGTCGATGACACCACGCTCGAACGAGAGAAGCGAGTAGCCCGTCAGGAAGTCGCGTTTGGTGTCGAAGCGCATCGTGTAGAGGTCGGTCGCGAGGTCGAATCGGTCGGTGCGCGGAATGGGCTCGCCGACTTCGCCGGGGTCTTCCACACGGCTGTCCGTGCGCTGGTAGACGACGCCGAGGTGGTCGCTGTCGGAGAGATCGACGCCGAGCCGCCCGAACGCGCTCACGAGCGTGGATGCGCCGTGGTCGCGGGTGCCGTCCGACTGCTTGTAGCTTGCGCCGCCGTAGGCATCGACCGGTCCCTCCTTGAGCCCGGCGGACGCGGCGGAAAGGAAGGTGTTGTAGCGTCCGTAGACGAGATCGACTTCGCCCTCGTGACCGGGGGTGTGGCGGCGGCGCGTCTCGACGTCGACGGCTCCGAACGTACCCGAATAGCGGGCGGGATGCGGACTCTTCTGCACGGCGACCGACTCGGCGAAGTCAATCGGCATCGAGTCCATGAGGGGATGTCCCCACATGCCCGACTCTCGTGGCGCACCGTCCGTGTAGAGGCGCACCTCGCCGCCGGGACGCGCCGTGCCGAGCCCGCGGATGTAGACGCTGCCGCCCTGTGCACCGCCGTAGCTGCCGATGGGCGAGTAGCGCGAAATCGTCACGCCCGGCACCTGACGGAGTGCGGTCGGGATGTCCTGGGCATTCAGAAGTGCGAGTTGCTCGCGCCCGACAATCACGCGATCCGTCCCGTCCCGGGTGACGCTCTCCGTCTGCAGAATGGGGCTTGCCGTGACGATGACCGGCGGCAGGGTAGCGACTCCGTTCGTCTCCGTCCCCGTCGCCGCCGCAGACGCGAGAAGCGGGGCGAACGCGAGGCACAGGAAAGGGACGGCGGCACCAACCTTCTTCTTGTAGACTCTCATAGGCTTGTGGACTTTCATAGGCGGTATTCTACCATATCCGCCGCCCGTCCGTCACTGCCATTTTGTCCAGATGTGACATTCTTTGCGTGCGGAGCGTTCGCTGGGTCGAGCGGCGGACGACGAGTGAGGCCGGAAGAAGGATCTTGCGCGGCGGGCTTTCCGTCCGCAAGAACCAGCCCACGGGCTGCTGCTTTGAACTGCG
>CAVFWY010000069.1:0-9224 GCA_963626175.1 Gemmiger sp. | reverse complement strand
CCTCGTCCGCAGACCCATCGACCTTCAACTCGAAGATGTAGATTCCGCACGGATGTTCCGCGATAAGGTCGCTGCGTCCCTGCGTCTGCGCGACTTCGGGGTCGTAGCGGAAGCCCTGCGCCGCGAGGAGCATGCAGAGCGGACGCGCATACGCCGCCTCGTTCTTCCGCTCGTTCTTCTCCTTCGCACCATAGGGCAGTTTCGCATAGAGGCTCTTCAGCCCCTCGAAGAACTCGTCCCAGCGTCCCGCACGGAGTTTGATGCCGAGCGACGCCGACCACTGCGCGTCCTTGCCCGCGTAGGCCCCCGCGACGAGCGCCGCGAGATCCTGCCGCACCTCCTCGTCCGGCACGCGCAGCGTGAACAGCCCGGCGTCGCAGTCCGCAATCGTCAGGTAGCCCGTCTGGAAGAGAAGCCCCGTCTCGCGGATGTTCGAGAGGTCGGCGACGTCAAAGTCGGTATCCCCGGCGATAACCGTGCGGTCGGGGTCGATTGCGAGCGCACCCTCCCGCTTGATGAAGTTCATCAGGGTCGAGGCGCGACCCGTCGACGTCCACGTCGGCTTGAAGCGGGAGGCGGGCGAGACGAGCGTCAGGGCGACCGAAACGGGGTTGTAGACCGTCACGGGATTCTCCTCCGCGAAGCGATAGCCGTTGAACCACCGCTTCATCTCGGCGCGGAACGCCTTGTAGGAGAGTTTCATCCGCCCCGCCTTGACGCGCATGTGTTCCTCGAAATTCGCCGTCAGTTCCTCCTCGGTGTAGCCGTAGAGTTCGGCGTACTCGTCCTCGAACGAGACGTCGTTGAGGCTCGAAAGCGTCGAGAAAACCGAAAGTTTCGTGAATTTCGAGACACCCGTGATGTAGAGGAAGCGAATCTTGTCCGTGCGATCCTTGAACTGCGCGTAAATCGCCGCGAGACGCGAACGGATTTCCTCCGCGAGCGAGACGTTCGCGAGCGCCTTCGCCACGGGGTCGTCATATTCGTCGATGAGGATGACGACGCCGTCGCCCTTCTTGTCCGCCGCCTCGTGACGAATCGAGCCCAAATGATCGATGGCATTGCCGAGGTTGTCGGAAGGGATGAGTTTCGGGTCGTAGGCGTAGCCCGCTTCCGCAAGCGCGTTCTTGACGGCGGTGGCGAGCGATTCATCAAACTCGGCCACGCTTGCGACCGACACCTTCCCCCAGTTGAGGTGGATGACGACATGCTGCTTCCAGTCGTAGTCCGTCTTCGCAATCGCAAGACCGTCGAAGAACTCGCGGTGACCGAGGAAGATGGACTTCATCGTCGTGACGCTCAGGGACTTGCCGAACCGACGCGGTCGGGCGCAGAAGAAGAACTTCCGGCTCGAATCGGTGATCAGGCGGTGCAGATGCGCCGTCTTATCAACGTAAATCTGCCCCGCCTTGCGCAGGGTCTCGAAGTCGTTTGTCTCTGTGGCAATCGGTCTCATGCCGCACATTATACCAAAAAAGGGGACGCTCCTCTCGTGCAACCCCCGCCCTCACCGCCTCCGCCTAAGAAATAAGCCAGAGCACAAGCAATACCCAACGGCAGGCGCAAAGGGAACGCAACGGGCGCAAAGTCTTCGCGTTCCCTTTGCGTCAGCGAATGCGGATGACGAGGCCGGACTTGCCATCGTAGGTAATCCAGCGGTTGACGAGCGTCTTCGTCGTCCCCGAAACCCCCCGATTCCCTCCCCGCTCAGTCGTGCGAAGGCAAGCCCCTCACCGTCGACCAAACATGGCTCGAACGCAAGCGCGAAGACGGCAGCACCCACCGCGACCACTTCTATCCTCGCGAAACCGACGAGCGCAACATCCCTCTCACCGTTGAAGACCTCGAACTCATCCCGTCAATCTGGAACGAACCCGATGCCGTGAGTGACAAGACCTCCAATAAGAACCGCATCCTCCTCGAACGCAAGGCTCTCGACGGCGGAATCTACAAGATGGTCGTGGACGTCGAAAAACAACCTTATCTCGTCACCTTCTACAAAAACAAGCCCGCCAGTCCACGGTAGGTGGCTCCAAGTCGAGTCGGGACATCTACCATAGGCCGGCGAACGCCGCATATTATACCACAATCCCCAACTAAGCGTCTTGCCCATGCTCTCCCTCAGCATAGATCCCAAAGCCCTCGAAGCCTCCCGCAAACAGGCGGCGAAGGTCATCGGCACTCTCGGCGAACACGCCTCCCGCAAAACCATCATCGAAGCCGCCGACGCGGGTCTCCTCGACGCGCTCCGCCGCCACTTCGCCGAACGCGAGAAGGAGCCGCACCAGACCGCCGGCTTCCCGTGGTTCGGCCAGTCCTACCCCAAGCGCTACTTCTGGCGCGGCACGCACGGCACTTCCGTCGACGAGCGGACGACCGTCACGCTCTCATCGCCCTCGCGCCTCGAAGGCCGCGTCACGATCGCGTCCCCCGCCCTCGCCCACAAGCTCGACCCCAACCCGCCCGACATCAAGCCCACGGGCGGACGCAAGTATCTCGCCATCCCGGCAAGCCCCGTCGCCGCACAGTGGGACGGCATGCCGCGTGACTTCCCCGGCGGCCTCCGCTTCGCCTTCTCGAAACTCCCGGACGGACATTGGCTGCCCTCCCTCGTCGCCGCCTCACGCCACAGGGTGCGGGGACAGAAGGGCGATGAGAACGCGGTCGCCTACTGGCTCGTCCACAAGGTCCGCACGCGCCACGATCCGAACGCACTCCCCTCGCAGTCAGCCCAGACCGCCGCCGTCACATCCGCCGTCCGCTCGGCCGTCCAGCACATCCTCGCTCGCTGACCTCCGTCAGCCCGAATTGTTTTTCCCATTTCGATTTTATTCCGCACCTTTTCACCCCGCTTTTTCCCAAATCGCCCCTCACCCCTTTCAGATCCACAATCCCTAGCAAATCCGCCCTATTCCGCCCTTCGTCCGCCCTTTTCCCATTTCCCAACCCGCATCAGCATTTTCAAACGAGACGAGACAGGTCTGATTTCTTATACATAACGGCTTCCCTTTCTAATTGGTTTGGAGGAACTCACCATTTACAGCATACCATAAATACTCCTCCACGTGCAAGCAAGGCGACACCCGATTCCGGCGGGGCAGACGCACGATTCGCGCATTTGCCCCGCCAATCGGTCAGGCTCAGAACGTGAGCGTCACGTTCACGCCGCCCCAGCAGATCTGATCCTTGCCCCTGTCGCTCATGTAGTCCAGGTGGCGCAGGGTGTGGCTCGGAACCCACGTGTAGTTGACCTGCGCACCGAGCGAGAGGTAGTCCGTCACCGCATACGCAAGCGAGATTCCGACCGTCTGGTCGGTGAGTTCGGTGCCGACGCTCTCGTCCGTCACGTATTTCGTCCAGGCACTGCCGCCGAAGCCGAGCGAGGCGGACGGCGTGAGCGTGAGCGCGTCGGTCAGCGCAAACTCGTGGCTGAGACCGAAGGTGTAGTAGAGCGTGTCCGTATCGTTCCCCGCCGAGTCGGAGTAGTTCCAATACGCCGCCACGCTCGGCGTCACGAACGGGTTGTCATAGGAGAGCACCGCGTAGAGATCCTGATCGCTCGGCCCGTTATCGTTCGGGTACACATACCAGATGTGACCGACTTCAATGCCGACGCCCGCCAGTTCGACGGCATACGAGAGCGTGTAGTCGATTTCCTGCAGACCGCACGCGCGACGGCTCTCGGTCGCCGTGCCGCGTTTGTGCGTCAGGTCGAAGGTCGACCACACGTTCGCGGATACGCTGCCGAAGTCGCCCGCGTCATACGAAAGCGTGACGGACGGCTGCCAGACGGGATTGTCGTTGCAGATTATGCCACGCCAGACGTAGTCACTCAGCACGTCTACCGAGACAGAAACGGAAAGCGGAAACGACTCTTCCGTCTCTCCGGTCTGCGTTTCGGCGGACTCTTCAGCCCGTGCGGATGACGCGACGAGCGCGGCGGACAACGCCGCCAAACCAACGATTCTGTTCATTTGCTTTTTATTTCCTTTCTTTTTGTCGGTTGGACAGGTTGTTCACGACGTGTGAACGCCCCACATAAAGCAAAAGCCGTGCCAAACGCCATTTTTCGCGTCCCACGGGAAATCCGCTGTCTCCTCCCGCCCGAAATCTTACACAAAACGGAAAACTTACAAGAGTCGCTTTGTTATCACCACGGATTTCACGGATTGGGGAGGGGATGGCCGTGGTGATCGGGAGAATCGGGATCAGAACTCGTAGCGCATCGTCAGCGTATACGACCGCCCCGCGCCGGGCCAGTAGTTCACACCGTATGTCGCGTAGTCGCAGTAGTTCTTGTCGAAGAGGTTGTCAATCGTGAAGCCGATTTTGACCCCCTCAATCCACGAGGCGAACGTCGGGGCGTATTCCACGCCGATATGGAAGAGCCCGAAGTCGGGGATGCGCCCTTCCCGCCGCGACGACGCATATGCGCCGCTGTTGTTGAAGTCCGATGCCGCCCATTGCGCCGTCTGGTAGCGGTAGCCGCCGAAGACGAAGCAGTCGTCCCACAGCCAGACGCGCCCCGTCAGCGAGATCGTCTGCTCGGGGACCATCGGGACTTCCTTGCCGTCATACTGTCCGCCGTCGAACTCGGCGTGGACGAGCGAATAGGCGAGGCGAACGCCCGCCACTTTCTCGCGCTCCCAGCCGAGGCGGAGATTCAGTCCCTCGCGAATCGTGTCGTCGGGCGAATTCATGTTCCCATACGGATTCGGGTTGAAGAATATCTCATCTTCCAGCCTCGAGCAGTAGAGATTGCCGCCAAGGTAGAACTCGTCAAGGAACTTCCAGTCCGCGCCGACATCAAGCATATAGCCCTTTTCAGGGGAAAGCACACGCGCCTCATAGGTCGGCGTGTAGGAGAACTCATCCACGAACGGCGAACGGAAGAAGCGCGAGAAGCGAACGTAGGACTTCAGGGTTTCAAGCGGCTTGAAGAGGAGCGCCGCGTCATAGGCGAACATATCCGACGCACGGGAAGCGGTCGAATTATACCCGGTGTCGCGCAGCCAAACGCGCTCGTAGCGTCCGCCCAGCTGCACGGCGAGCATCTCCGTCAACTCAAGCGTATCCTGGGCGAAAAACGCCATATTCTGCCGCGTAATGCGGCCTTTGGCGGGATAGATATACCCATAACTGTAAATCGTATCCGCCGCGGCATCGTTGCGGTCGAGACGGAAGCTCGAGCCGAGGATGAACTCATTCTTAAGTCCGAACAACTCCGCCGTATTAATCCATTCGGGAGTGAATTCATAGGAATACATGTCGTAATCCATCTCCCAGGCGTAAGTATAAGGCGTGTACGGAGGGTAATAACTGTAGCCCGAACCCGTCGAACGGCTTTGCGTATGCCGCCTCGAAAAGCCGCCAATCAGCCGCAGGGCATTTTCGTCGTCGAACTGCACGTTCAGCGTCGAATGGAATCCCCACGTTGACTTGCGGTAGTAGTCCCTGCCCTGCTTGTTGGCGAAAGACTGGCGGGGGTCGGCATGCCACTGGTCGCGGGAGAGTGGGCCGGGCAGGTCGTAGGTGCTGTCGTTGTAGAACGCGGAGACCTTCAGCCACGAGCCGTTCGACCAGTCCTTGCGGATGCCGCCGTTGGCGTTCCAGATGTCGAAGCCGGAATTGTCGCGGTAGCCGTCCGAATGGTCATACGCGCCGCTCGCCCAGTAGCGAATCCCCTCCTCCTCGATTCCGCCGCGATAGGCGAGCGAGCCGCCGACCGTGCCCCAGTTGCCGACGTGCACTTCCGCCGCGCCGTGCCGTTCGTAGTCCGACGGCTCGGTGACGATGTTGATCATGCCGGCCGAAGCCCCGTCGCCGTGCAGCACGGTTTGCGGGCCCGAGAGAACCTCGATCTGCTTCACCGAGGCGAGCGAGACCTGCGCGAGGTTCGGCGCGTTCATGTCGGGGTTGTTCAGCCGCTCGCCGTCCACAAGCACGAGGACGCGCCCGAAGCCATTCTCGCCGTAGCCGCCCATCGATATCTGGGTGAGCGCGGGGTTGCCGCCGCCAAGGCGGTTCACGCTCACGGACGGGGCGACCTTCGAGAGCAGGTCGGCGACGTCGTGCGCACCCGACTGGGCGATATCCGCCGCCGTGATGACCTGCACGTTCTGCGGCAGGTTCATCGCCGTCTGATCGGTTCGCGAAGCGTAGACCACCACGGGCGGCAGCTCCGCAACGACATTTGTCGCGGCGGAAATCGCCGCGAAGAGCAGTGTGTTCATTTTCCTTCTTTCCCCCTCATGCGAGGGTACTTGAGTGTTAGTTGACTGCTGGGCGTTCCGCATTCCGACTTTCACGGCTGCGCGACAGCGCCTGATTTGCACAGGACTTTCCGGCCCGCCCAACGGGCGCATATTATATCAAAAGTAATGGATCTGGTTTGTGCGAGCCGTCCGACTCACTCCGCTCAACGCTCAATTCTTTGACACGGCGGCAACACCCGAAGTTTACCGCTCCCCCCGAACGGACTGCGCCGCCGCAAGGAACTCGTCCACGCGGCGGGCGAGTTTCGCGAGCGGCCACACGCGCCCCCAGCGCGGCGAATCCGTCCAGTAGGCGACAAGTTCCTTCAACCGTCCGAGAACCGGACGGTCGCCCGCGAGTTCCGCCCTGGACGCTTCCGCATACCGCGTCAGCAATTCGACGATGTCGGCGCGTTCGCCGAGCGAACGGATGAACGCGCGCCCGACCATCACGGGTGCGTCGCCGCACGTCCCGTCCAGCCGAATGTCGCCGTTCCTGACAAGCGGAATCTCGCAGACGCGCTTCACCGCCTCATACGCCGCCCAGTTGCAGTCCCCTTCATACATCTGACTGGCCGTGCGGGCGTGAATCGTCATGAAACGGAGCGGGAAGAGGTTGATAAGCGGAATCAGGGCGAGAAGTTCGTCCGGACGCTCGATGCCGAGCCGCGTCTTGATCGAGAAGTTGCCCGCGCCCATCACCTCGCACCCGACCTCCAGCATCTGACGCAACACGTCGGGCGTTCGCAAGAGTCCGCTGCCGCGTCCCTTCCGGCGAATCATCGGGAAGGGACACCCGCAATTCAAGTCCGCCGTCGAATACCCGGCGGACTTGATGCGCGCAAGGCAAACGCGCAGGGCGGACGGGCTCTTGCCGATGAACTGTGGCGTGAGGCGGAGCGGTTCCGCCGCGCCGTCGCGCCGCAGTTCACAGTCTTTCAGGGGGTCAAGCCCCTCGTTCGCCGCGATGAACGGCGTGATCGCCTCGGTGAACCCCGCCTCGACCAGTGCGTCCGCGAAGACGCGGCGAAAGCACCGAATCGTCACGCCGCGAAGCGGGGCAAGTATGAGGTCGGCCATGGGCGAGGCGTTCAGATGTGGCGCGGCGTTTCGATGCCGAGCAGACCAAGCCCCGTCTTCAGCACCTCGCCGAAGAGCGCACAGAGTTTCAGCCGGGCGTTCCTCACCGCATCCTCGCTCTTGAGAATGGGCGAATTCTGATAGAAACTCGAATACAACTGAGCCGTCTGGAAGAGGTAGTCCGCCAAAACGCTCGGCTTATACGCCTCCGCCGCGCGGACGACCGCGCCGGGGAACTCCAGCAACTGGAGCGCGAGACGCTTCTCGGACGGCGTGTCGACCCGGAAGGCGAACGCCGACAGCGCGGCGGAATCGACCCCCGCCTTCTCGAGCAGCGAACAGACGCGGGCGTAGGCATACTGAAGGTAAGGGCCGGAATTACCCTCGAGTGCAAGCGCCTTGTCCCAGTTGAAGTCGATTGCCGTCGCGGGGTCGTGCGAAAGGTCGGCGTATTTCACCGCGCCGTAGCCGATCTGCTCGGCGAGTTTCTCGTCCCCGCCGCGTTCCTTCACGATTTCGAGTGCGCGGCGCTTCGCCTCCGCCAGCAGGTCGTCAAGCCGAATCAGGTTGCCCTCGCGCGTCGAAATCGCCTTGCCCTGATAGCTCATCAGCCCGAACGGCACGTGGACGAGTTTCGCCGCAAAGCCCATCTTCGCGGAAATCGAGAAGAACTGGCGGAAGTGCAGCTGCTGACGGTCGTCCGTGACGTAGATGATGCGTTCGGGGGCGTAGTCGGCGATTCGGCTTTCCACGCAGGCGAGGTCGCTCGTCGTGTAGTTGTAGCCGCCGTCCGACTTGCGGACGATGGCGACGCCCAGCCCCTCGCCCGACAAGTCGACGATGAGGGCGCCTTCCGACTCCTTCGCAAGCCCCATCTGGAGAAGACGCTCGACGATGCCCGGCATCATCGCGTTGTAGTAGGATTCGCCGCGATAGGTGTCGAACTTCACGCCGAGTTTCGCATACATCCGCTCGAACTCGGCGATTGAAATCTCGATGAACCGCTTCCAGAGCGCGAGATTCGCCGCATCGCCCTGCTGGAGTTTCACGAGTTCCTCGCGGCAGCGGTTCTTCCAGTCCTCGCTTTCCTTCGCCTTCGCGGCGGAAAGCACGTAGCACTTCTCGAGGTTCGCCACGGTCAGGTCGTCGCGCTCCGCCTGGGTCAGGCATTCGCGGTAACCCATGATGAGGATGCCGAACTGCGTTCCCCAGTCGCCGAGGTGGTTGTCGGCAATCACCTCGTAGCCGAGCGAACGGAAAATGCGGTCGATGGCGTTGCCGATGACGGTCGAGCGGATGTGGCCGATGTGCATCTGCTTCGCCGCGTTCGGCGAGGAATAGTCGATCACGATGCGCTTGCCCGCGCCCGGCCGTGGAATGCCGCAGGCGGGTTTCGCCGCGAGTTCCGCCAGTTGCCCGCCCAGCCATTCGGGCGAGACGGTCAGGTTCAGGAATCCCGGACCCGCCACTTCGACCTTCAGTTCGCTGCCGATGCTCTCCGCCACCTTCTGCGCGGCGTCGCGTGGCTTCAGCCCCACCTTCTTCGCCACCTTCAGCGCGTCGTTGCACTGATAGTCGCCAAAGCGCGGATCGGTCGCCGGGACGACCTTCACGGACGCGAAGTCCTCGCCGGGGAAGGCCTTCTCAAAACCCTTGCGGACAATGTCTGTCAATTCCATATGTTTTCTGTCTCTTTTGTTTGAAGGTATTATACCACATTCACCCTGTCCGACGGACGGCGTTGTCATCGCCCGATGATGACGCTTGCGTTGCTGCCGCCGAAGGCGAATGAATTGCTGAGGGCGACGCGGGCGCACAGGGCGTTGCCGACGGTGGGAATCGGGAACGGCGCGAGTTCCGCATCGACCGACGGGACGACGTGCGGCGGAA
>CAVFWY010000068.1:0-9357 GCA_963626175.1 Gemmiger sp. | reverse complement strand
GGATCTGCCTGCAGGATCGCACCCCCTACGCCGAGCGCGTGGAGGTCGCGTCGCGGCCGATTGCGGGCAGTTGGGGGCAGTGGTTCAAGTTCCGCGACCCATTCGACCCCACCTTCCGCACGGCGACGCTCGCCGCGCTCGCGAAGCACGGGCGCGAGGCGCACGACCCGTGGTGCATCGGCTTCTTCATCGACAACGAAATCCAGTGGGGCGGGAAGCACGAGGACTTGGCGCGGTGGACGCTCTGGAGCCCGGACGACCAGCCCGCGAAGGTCGAGTTCCTGAAGCGGCTCGCGGCGAAGGGCATCGCCTACGACGGCGACGTGACGAAGGTGCCCGCCGAGGAGCTCCGCGCGTTCACGGACGTGATCGTGGAGGAATACTTCAAGCGGACGCGCGACGCGGTGAAGGAGTTCGACAAGGGGCTTCTCTATCTCGGCTGCCGTTTCGCCGGCGAGGCGAGACCGTGGGTGATCAAGGCCTGCGCGCAGTATTGCGACGTCGTGAGTTACAACATCTATACGGATAGCATCCTCGATTGGCGGCTGCCGCAGGGACTGGATGCCCCCGTTCTCATCGGCGAGTTCCACTTCGGGGCGCACGACCGGGGGCTCTTCGGTTCGGGACTCATCAACACGGAGACGCAGGAAGGCCGCGCGGCGGCTCTCAAGGCCTACGTCGAGTCGGCTCTGCGCAACCCGCAGGTCGTCGGGGCGCACTGGCACCAGTTCTCCGACCAGGCGACATCGGGACGCTTTGACGGCGAGCACTTCCAGGTCGGCTGGACGGACGTCTGCGACCGTCCCTATCCCGAGACGGTGAAGGCATTGCGTGAAGTCGGCTATCCGCTCTACGAGACGCGCGCCGACTATCGGACGTCCATTTCAAAGATGGAAATGCCGTAGTTCGTGTTGCGTTCAAGTCCCGTGAGGCGCAGATACCGTGCGGAGGTCGGTCGCCACGTCACGGCGTCGGATTCGGGCGTCGCAACCTCGTGGCTTTCGACCGCCGTCGTCCACCGTGCGCCGTCAAGCGAAGTCTCGATGCGATACCGCCGCGCATGGGCGTGCTCCCATCGGATGGAGGCTTGTGAAACGGTGCGGGGCTTGCCGAAGTCGAATTGAATCCATTCGCCATCGCGATGCAATGAACCCCATCGCGTCTTCGGGTCGCCATCGGTGGCATAAGCCGCGAGCAGCCCGACATTCTCCTCGCCGCTCGCCGTCACCGTGGCGAGCCGCGCAAGATTCACGTCCGCGAGATTCTTCGCGGTTATTGTCGCGACCGCCTTCTTCCCCTGCAACGTGACGGCAATCGTGTAGTTTCCCGCCTTCGTCGCCGTGAAGCCGCTACGGTCGAAGGTGGCGTGTGCGGGGTCGGAGAGTTCGACCTTCGCGCCCTTGAGGCGCATCCGACCGCCGAACTGGTCAAGCGCCTCGACCGAGAGTTTCAGCGGTTCTCCGACAATGCATTCCGCCGCGTTCGGTTCGACGGCGAGTCTGGTGACGCGCAACGCCTCCTCGACGGGAAACCGCCGCGTGACTTCCTGCGTTCCGACCCTTGCCGTCACCGTTGCGAAGCCGTCCCCGTGCGGCGTGAAGTTCCCCGTCCGGTCGAAAGTGCCGTCTTCGCTTGTCCACTTTGCGTTCGTCGCATCCGTTCCCTTCGCCGTGCGCAGGGTGAGGCGCGTTGGAACACCTTCCTTTAGTACGGGCTTCTCGGCGACAATCTCCCATTCGCGGGTGACGGGTGCGGAGGACTCGGCTTTCATCGTCGGTTCGACAGCCGCCGAATCCTTCGTCCGCGCCCCGCCCATCGTGAGCCGACCGGGTTCGGCGCGGAGTGTCCCGACGACCGTTCCCGCCGCGTCAAAGAAGCGCACGGTGCGCGGCGCATTCCCTGCGTTGTAGGCCATCAGCGTCCGCTTGCCGTTTCGGACGAACGCACGGGCGCAGGGATAGTCGGCCCTCACGCCGAAGTCGAGATCGCCGTAGGCGAGGTGGCTGTGGATGGCCCAGTAGGTGAGATGACCGGTGTCGGCGTTTTTCACGACCCCCCGGTTCTCCCTGGCGAGCGCGGCGAAAATGCGCGCCGCCTCCTGCGGGTCGCTCCGCTGGAGATAACTGAGAAGCACGTTGCCGAGCGAAGCGTCGCCGAGTTCCTTCTCCCAGCCCGTCACCTCCTTCGTCCGCCACATTGTCTCGTAATCCCACTTGGCGAACTTTCGGTCTTCGCTCAGGTAGTCGAGCGCGGGGGTGTTCGGCAGCCACTGGATTGAGTGCATCCACACGGGGTCGCCGCTGAAATACGTCCACCAGCCGACGCCGTGGCAGGTGAGGTTCGAGTTGTAGGGATGGCTGAACTTCGTGTAGTCGATGTTCTCGCGGTCGCGGTCGAACCAGTATTCCGCCGTGCCGTTCGCCTCCGACACCCAGCCGAAGATGCCCGCATCGCGCATCTCGCGGTCGCCGAGCGCAAGTCCGAGCAGATAGAGTCCGCCCCAGCCCTGCATCGCCTCGGAGGAGGACTCCTGACCGTTGCCGTTGCCGTCCCCGATGCCGCCGGCGAAGGAATGCCCCGCCCACGGGTCGAACGTGCGGAAGAACGGGAATCGCCTCTCGTCACGCCGCCAGTTCGCGTAGTCGCTCGCGATGAGCCGCAGCATCGGACCGAACTTCTCCCTGAAGTCCGCGTCCACGAGGCAGAGAAGCGCACCCGAATAGGTGAAGTAGCCGTAGTGGAAGTGGTGGTCGTTGAAGGTTTCGGAGTCGTAGCTCGTCGATTCGCCGACGAGTCCGCCCCAGCGCGGCGCATAGGAGAAGTAGAAGCGTTCCTCTCCGGGCGTCCACGTGAGCCAGTCCTCGAACTTCGCCCGCAGGCGGTCGTGCGCCTTCCGGAAGGTCGCCGCGTCGCCCGTCTCCCGCGCCGCCATCATCGCAAGGGACATCTGCAACAGTCCCTTGCCGCCCCAGTAGGTGTCGCCGCCGAAATTGCCGCGCTCGGCGTAGTCATCGAGGAGTCGCTTGAAAAGCGCGGCGTCATAGGGGGCGTCGGCGAAGTCGTGAGTCTGCGGGGCGGCCCAATGCGGGAGCATGCCGGGGAAGGTGTAGACGATTGAGAGTTCGTTTCCCTTCGCCACGCGCTGCTTGCCGCGCGGCGTCTGCCAGACGAGGCCGTCCATCACGCCGAACTTCGGCGTCGTGCGCTTCAGGTGGTGGGGCTGGAAGCCCTGCAACGCCGGCGGCGCGGCGGTTTTGCCGTTCAAGTCCTCCGTCTCCACGCGCCACGTCGTCGTGAGTTCCGCCGTCGCCTCGTCATACGCCCAGTCGACGCGCGTCGAGCGGATGATGGCGGCGGCGAACGGCGCGAGCGCGGCAAATGCGTCGCGGGTCGGCAGAAGCCCGGCTGCGAGCCACCCCTTGCGCTTCCCGCTGGGGAATGTGAAGGAGATTGTCCCGTCCGCCCGTTCCTCGACGAGCGTGTTCGCCGGATGCCACACGCCGTAGAGGTCGTCACCCGCCTTTACGATAAGAGCGTTCTCCTTCGTGCGCCGGTCGACCGAAACCGCGCCCTCGCTTTCAATCCTGATCGTTGCGTCAAGGCCATCGTATTCGACCCATGTGAAGGGCGAACCGTGGACGAGTGTCGCGCGCATCGCCTTCGCATTGCCGTCAGGCAGAACGAGTTCCACGTCCCAGTCGTGCCAGCCGTCCACGTTCACCGCGCTCGGAGTGAACGCGGGCGCACCGCAGACAAGACGGCTGCGAGCCTTCATTTCCGTGCCATCGTCTATCCAATAGCTCGGGAACGCCACGCTCACGCCCTGTGCCGAAGCCCTTACGAGCGCCGGATAACTCCAGAGGTTGCCCGTCCATCGTTCGACGAGCGCATCCGTCCACCAGTCGTTCGTCGGAATTGGTTCGCCGGGTTTCCGCGTCATGTAGAGCGGGCGGTTCTGCATGAAACGGCTCTGATCGCCCTTGCGCGAGCCGTCCACCGTCCGTGCCTTCGCCCACGGCGTATACGAGGCATACGAACCCGCGCCGCAGGGGATGAGTTCTTGCGCGGCGATCGCACCCGCCAAAGCCGCACAGCCGCCGGATAAAACATGCTTCATGTTCATTTTGGGAGGCTCCTTCCGTCAGTCCGCGACGTATTCGATGTCGTCAAGGTAGAAGGTGAACGGCTCGCCTTCGTTGGCGAACGAGAACCCGAAGCCGGTCTTGATGGTCGAGAGGTCGAGACCGTCGAGCGGAATGCGGTAGCGCGTCCACTCCTTCTTGAGAAGGATGCCGTCGAGTTTTGCCTGCGCCGTGTCGTGATACCGTCCCTTTTCAAGGCGGCCCATGAAGAAGTCCACCTTTTCGCCGCCTTTCTCGCCGCGCGCCCAGAAGACGAGCGTCGTCGCCTTGGAAAGGTTTGCTCCGCCGGGTCTGTCGCCCCAGTCGTTCGGCGGGTCCTGCCAGAAGATGCCCGCCCAGCCGTAGTGGTCGAGATAGTCAACGCGCATGCAGGTTGCACCCGAACGGGGGTTCTCGCGGCATTTTTCATTAACCTTCAGCGCCCGCGCGTGACCCATGTAGCCCGACGGATACCACTTTTGCGGCGCACCGTCCCTGTAGACGGCGTAGGGCATGGCGACGGGCTTCAGCACGCGCTTCGGCTCTGCGCCCTTCGCACGGATGGGGCGGTTCGCATACGCGGCGTTCCCCCTGCCGTCGAAGACGTAGCAGTAGAGGAGGTAGGTTCCGCCGCCCGGGAGTTTCACCGTCGCCTTTGGTGTGCCCTGCCCCGCGACAATCGCGCCTTCCCAACCGTCCGGGACGGGCAGACCCGTGCCGATCGTATCGTAGTCGCCCGTGTCGCTGACGAGTTCCCATCGGTAGACGAGCGCGTCGCCGTCGGGGTCGTCGGCTTCGACGTGCGCCTCGACGGGCGTTGTCGCGTCCGCCAGGTCGTCGGCGGAGACGACGAGTTCATCCGTGGTCGGACAGCGGTTCGCGACCTTTACCTCGCCCCACGCCCGCTGAACCGCCTCGACGCTCGCAAGTCGCGTCATGTCGGGGAGCAGCATACCGTGCCAAGTCGGCGTGGACTCGACCTTCCATCCCCATGTGAACGCATAGCTGCCGAGGCAGAATCTGCCGCGTTCGGCCTCCACGCCTTTCGCATACGACGCGGCGAACTGCTCGCCCTTTGCCGTGCTCGTCGGCTCGAGGGCGAGTCCCCACGCATTCTTCGGGCCTTCCCAACTGCCGTGCGCCCCGTATTCGGTGATCACGTAGGGCTTCGTCATCCCGGCCTTGCGCCACCGCTCGCCCACGCTCGTCGCGCCGCCGTAGCTGTTGATTCCGAAGAAGTCGATGTCGGGGCAGAGCGTCCTGAACGCCGCCAGCGTCTCGTTCGGGATTTCCGCGACGACTGTCGTCACGGGGTGGTTCGGGTCGATGGACTTCACTTCGCGGGCGAGCGAATTGATGAACTTCCACATCTTCGTCTTGTGCGGGTTGTTCATCTCCATCTCGTTGCCGAGCGCCCAGCAGAGCAGGTTCGGATGGCCTTTCACCTTCCGCACCGTCTCCAGCACGTCACGCCGCGTCGATTCCAGGGCGGCGGCGTTCGTGTAGTCGAAGCCGTGTTCGGCGTGTCCGAGCCAGAAACCGCACATCACCGTGAGACCGTTCGACTTCGCCGTCTCAAGTTGCGCCTCGATGTCGTCCGCACCCCACGTGCGGAAGCTGTTGCCGCCGATCTTCCTGAGCGCGGCCTTGTCGGCCCCGCCGCTCGCCCCCTTGATGAAGTAGGGCTTTCCGTCGCGGAGAAGCGTCCAGTTCCCCTCGCCCCCCGAAAGTCGCACCGTTCCGGCATATGCCGACACGCCGAGCACGGCCAGCGTCATCGCTGACGAAAATTCAAGTCTTTTCATTGTTGTCCCGCTCTTACCTGATGATGATTCGGAAACCCTGTTCGCCGACGACAATCGCGCCGTCGCCCGTCACCCGCCCGTCGAACTGCGCGGCGGTGTAGGTTCCGCGGCGCTTCTCCACGCCATCCACGAAAAGGGATTGCGCGGTCAGCGTCTCGCCATTCAGGTCGAGCGCGGCGTTTTCTCCCTCAAGCGAAAGCTTGTTTACCTTGAACGAGTCGGTCAGTTTCAGCCGCCCGTAGTCGCGCACCGTGAGACGTGCGCGGCGGAATCGCACCGTGCTGTCGCAGCGTGGGCCGTTCCCCGGCAGGAGGGTCGCACGGGTTCGCGGCCCCGGTGCCGTCGCGTCGCCATTCGTCAGTTCACCGTTCGCGACGATGAGTTCGCCGCATCCGATGGCGGTATCGACGCTCGTCGCGAGGAAAACCGTTCCCGCCGCCGAACAGGGCACGGCGGCGAGTTCGTCCGTCGCGTTCCGCCCGCGGTTGCCATACGCCGTGATCGTACCCGTGAAGTTCGAGAAGTCCGAATCCGTCAGGCGCACGGCGATGCGTCCGCCCGAACCGGAACCGTGGATGGAGTCGAAGGTCTGCTTGCCAATCTTCCCCGCATCGGCGGAAATCACGCCCGTGCCGGTCAACGACCCGAAGCGCAGGTTCACGCTGCCGCCCGCCGAGCCGCCGTTCAAGCCGTTCCACGCATACCCGCGAGACGAGATTTCGCCGTCAATCCGCGCCGCGCCGCCAACCGAAAGCCAGACGAGACCGCCGCCCGCAAAAATGTCGCTGTCGCCCGTGCCAGACGAGCCGTATTCCATCGGGTCGAACGCGCTCCCGTAGACGACGTCGTTCGTCGAGCCCTCGCCACCGTAGGATGCTCCCGTTCCGCTCTTGTAGCCGGGACCGCCGAGATACCATCCCCGCGTCTTCTTCTCCTGCACGTTCAGTTCGCCGCTGCCCGCCGTAATCTGAACGCCTTCCGCCACGCGCAGGTTGCCGCCGATTGTCACCGCGACCGCCGCCGTCGGCTCAACGCCCGCTTCGATCGCCCCCTCGTGCGTCCACACGCCGCCATCGAGGAGCGCATCGCCTGCAATCGCGAGCGGCGCGTTCGTCGTGAGGGCGAAGGTGACGTAGCCCTTCGTCGCGCTCGCGGGCTGAAGCCATCCGCCGACTGCCGTCAGGTTCGCCGGCCACGAGAGGTCGTGCGCCGCAAGGTCGCGCAGGAAAACCACCGTGTCCGTCGCCGTCGGAATGCGTCCACGCGACCAGTTCGACGCATCGCCCGCGTCCGCCGATTCCGTGCCGAGGAAGAGGTTCGCCGCGTCGCCCGCCACCATCGCCTTCGGCGACGTCTTGCTGTAGACGATTTCAGTCTCGTTCGAGAGCGCGAAGACATAGTAGATGACCGTGTTCGGCGCGACTTCCAGCGTCTTCTCGTACGCCGTCTCGTCCGCCGCGACGGCGGCGACCTCGACTGAATCAGTCCAGCCGTCGAAGGAACTGCCGCCGTCCGTCGTGCCATAGAGGAGGTAGAGCGCACCCGCCGGGTCGCCCGCCTTCTGCACCGTCACGCCGAAGGTGAGTTCGTTGCCCGAACCCTGCGCCACCGTTGCCGTGCCGCCGAAGAGCATATGGTCGTCCGCGAGGGCAATCGCCTTCACGTGGACGTCGCCCGTCTCGCCCGACACGTCGAAGCGTTCGAGAAACGCCGCCTCGTCGGCGAAGGTTTCGCCGCCATAGCGGATTTTCGGGTTCGTCCCCGCGAAGAGTGTTGAATACACCGCCTCGGTCGTGGCCTCGGCATGGGTGAAGACGAACTCCGTCGTCGCCCCAGTCTTCACGTTCACGTAGGAAGTGCCGCTTTGCCACACGGTGTCCGCCAGAGCCGCCGAGAGCGTAATCGTGCCGTCGCCGACCGTCAGCGAAGTGTCCGTCTTCTGCGCGGCGAGTTTGGCCGCCGAAACGTTGCCCACGATTGCTTGGTTGGTACTCCACTGCAGTTCGTCCAGGTTCACAAGCGTTCCGCCGCACAGACTCACCCCGTCCGACAGCGGGAAGGTCGTCGGGCTCGCAAACGCGAGCGTCCCCGAAATGGAGACGGTGCAACCTGACGCGATGCTGAGCACATTCGCGTTGAATGTCCCGCCATTTCCGATGGTCAACTGTGCCGTGCCGCCGAGGTTCATTCTCTCGGAAGTCCCCATGTCGAATGTCGCGCCCGAACCGACGGTCAACGCCCCGTTGATCTGCATCCACGCGACGCCGCCCGACTGGACGAAGCGTCCGCCGTTCAGGGTCAGCGAGCCGCCGTCGCCAATCGCGAGATCGCCGCCCGCGACATATTCGCACGTTCCCGCGTTGATGACGACGGCATCCCCCGAACCGGGAACGCCCTCGGGACTCCAGCAAGTGGCCGTTTGCCACGTGCCGCTTTCACCCGACCACGTCTTCGTGTCCGCCGACAGGTCGAACACCTGCGCGACCGCCGCCACGGCGACCATCGCCGACTTGACTGCCGTATTCACTTTCATTTGCGTTCCCTCCGTTTTCGGTTGAGACTTTTCATAATAGATGTATCCCGTTGTCGCGGCGAAGGCGGTCAGCCCCGCCGCCGCGAGTCCCCAGCCCGCCGCCTTCAGCCAGCCGTGGGACTTCTCGCGCGGCGGCTCGAACGCCTCCTCCATGTTCTGCGATTCGGCGAGGGTCTTTGTCCGCCGCGCCGCATACTGGCTTCTGAGAAGAGTGTCCACAAGGGCGAGTTCGGCGTATTCGCGCATTCCCTCGGGCGTTTGTGCCGCACATTCGAGGAGTTTCCGCCGCGCCTTTGCACCCTGCCCTTCGTCCAGAGCCCGCGACATCAGGCCTTCAAGTTCGGACGCCGACCCGAAGTCGCGCTCGAAGGAACTTTCGGAGATTCGGCAGAGCCGCATGATGCACTCCGCCAGTTTCCGCCGCGCATAGGTGAGGCGATTGCGGATCTCCCTTGAAGTCGTGCCGTGCAGTTTCGCCATTTCGCGGGGCTTTCGGTCGTCCCCATACCGCTCTTCAAGCATCTTCAGTGTTTCCTCGTCCAACTTGCGCTTGCAGATGGCGAGCCGCTTCATCACCGGCAGGTCGGGCGAATCGCAGGTCGTGTAGGTTTCGGCGAGCCGTTCGAGAGCCGCCTCGTCAAAGACGAGGCGCTCCGCACCCCGCTTCGCCCGAAACGCGAGAATCTGCATCTTCGCGAACGTAATCAGCCACGGCAGAAGCGGACGGGCGGGGTCGTAGTCGTCCATTCGGCGGATCACCGCGAGGTTCGCGTTCTGCACGACGTCGTCGATGTCGTCGGGGAAACACGAAAGCGCCGCGCCCACGAAGGCGCGGAGCACCTCCTGATGCGTGACGAGATCCGTCATCAATTTCTGTGCGACTGGCGTTTCCATCGAC
>CAVFWY010000067.1:0-9402 GCA_963626175.1 Gemmiger sp. | reverse complement strand
TGCGTTCTCGCGCCTCACCCAGTGGGACCAGGTCAATCCGCGTTCGCGCCGCCGCCTCAATTCACTCAACAACATCCTCACGACAACGGACGCGAAACGCCTGGAGTCCGCTTACCAGAGCGGCTCGACGAACGAGTTCGAGGAAGTCTACGGGGCATCCCATCCCGGTTCGGCGAATATCTTCGTCACGCTTTCGCGCAAGAACAACATGCTCATCGTGCGCACGAGCGACGTCCGCGTGATGGACGAGATCCGTCGGCTCGTGAAGAAACTCGACGTGCCGACGCCCATGGTTCTCATGGAAGTGAAGGTTCTCGAACTCGACATCACCGACGACTACACGGCAGAGTTCAACTACAGTTTCAACCGCGAGAAAAACCTGAACGTCTCGGGAACCGACGCGGACGGCAACGTGACGTATCCGGCGAATAACGTCATCTCGGGCTTCCCCGGCTTCTCGCCCGTCGCGGCAGACCCGACGCTGGCGGGGGCGATGAGTTTCCAGGTCGTCAGCCGCAACATCGCCGCCCGCATCCAGCTCCTTCAGAAGGACGGCAAGGTGAAGACTCTCGCGACCCCCACCCTGCTCGTCGCGAACAACGAAGTCTCGCGCATCTTCGACGGACACGAGCACCCGATCGTAAAGGGCATCTCCGGTCAGGTCGTCATCGGCGAACGACAGACCGTGACGTCCCCCGCGACGGAATTCGAGTATCAGGACGTGGGGACGATGCTGCTCATCACGCCGAACATCAACTCCGACAAGACCGTCACGCTGCGTCTTCTTCAGGAGAACTCCGAGGTTCAGGAGAACGGCGGCAAGATTCCGATCTACACGTCGGGAAGCGTCGAGCCGGTCGCGCAGACGGCGGTCGACGTCGTCTACTCCCGTTCGCTCACGGGCACGTTCGTCGCGAAGGACGGGATGGCGGTGATGGCCGGCGGCCTCATCCGCGAGACGGAAAAGGAAATCTACACGCGAACCCCCATCCTCGGCTCGATTCCGCTGCTCGGCTGGCTCTTTCGCGGCACGGAGAAGAGCAAGCAGCGCACGGAACTCATCGTGCTCATCAAGCCGCACGTGATTTCCACACCCTACGAGGGCGGGCGCATCTCGGAAGAGCTCCTGAAGGCTCTCTCGTCCCATCCCGCCGCAGACGGTCGCGACAACATGGGCATCTTCAAGAAGGATGACGGCCCCGCACCCGAACGCACTCCGCTTGACGATTTGGGCAACATTGTGAAATAATATCCACCCAAGCCGAAAGGACAGGAAAATGAAAAAGGCATTCACGCTCATCGAACTTCTGATGGTCATCGCCATCATCGCCATCATCTCGACCCTTGCCGTCAACAAGGTCGGCGGGCTGAAGGAATCCTCGGCACGGAAGGTTTCCGTCGCCAACCAGAAGGCGGTCGAACGCGGCGTCGAGGGATTCCTTTCCCTTGAAGGCAACCGCCTTGACCGACTGGACGCCCTTTTCGGCGCGCAGGTCGGCGGCGTGGAACGCGGCGCGGGAGACGGCTTCGGCGCGACAATCGTCACGAACCTCCCCTCGGGCGGCTTCTACATCGGTCCGACGGATCAGGGCGTTCCCGCCCCCGACTCGGTTGCCGAACACAACCGAGGCCTTTCCCCTATGCTCAGAAGCGCCTTCTGCTACTACTCCCTCAGCCTATCCGAAGCGAACGGACTCATTCACCGCCTCGGGCTGAAATACCTTCTCTTCCACAACATTTACGCCAACTCCTCCGACGAAGCCTCGCTCACGCCCTATCGGGTTTACGGCAAGGGCGACGACGGCAGCATTCCGACCGAGACGAACGGACTCGACCCCGAACAGTCCGCCTGCATCGTCCGTTGCGTGACGAACGAAATGTATGTCGCCGCGATCAACCCGAAGACCAACCGCGGGCGCGCCATCTACCGCTCCTGCGGCCAGAACCTGATTGCGCGGTATGAAACTGACGCGGAATACTCCGACTCCGAGGCGAAGGAAGATGTCGCGCTGACGGGCGGTCCGCTCGTCGCGTTCGGGCTCGGCGACAACGCGACGCTCATCGGGGACACGAAGGCGGGGCTTGACTCCGCCCCTTTCGCGACCTTCACCCCGAACCGCCACTACCGCCGATACGTGCTTCTTTTCCGTCTGCGTCCCGTGCCGGGCGCGCTCTCTGCCATTCCCGAATTCGCGGGCGTGCTGGACTGCGAGGGCAACACCGTCCGCGCCGCCCAGCAGATAATCAAGAACCTTTAGTTCGGCGGGAATGGTCAAAAGCGGCATAACAAAAGACGAGCTCGTCCAATGGGGCGGCGTCGAGGTGTTCAACCAGGCGCTTGCACTCGTCAATTCCGGCGACGTGACGAAAGCCAAGTATGACGACGACACGCTTGAGATCCGCGGCAGAATCGAACAGCCCGACGGCTGGGAAATGCCCGTCTCCTTTCACCTCGAACCCGGCGGACGCATCAAGTCCGCCTGCCCGTGCGCGGCAAACCAGCGCTACGGGCAGATCTGTCCCCACGTCGTCGCGCTCGGCATTGCCGTGATGGTGCAGGAAATGGATGACGCCGAAGACGAAGTGCCGCATTCTTCCGTCGGGAAAGAAAACGGCGAACCGAACGAAGAAGACTTCATCCCCGTGCCGATGTCGCCGAAGTTCTCCGCGTTCGTTTCGGGGTCGCGGGCGAGTCTCTCCATCGAACTTGACGCACATTACGGGGAAGTCGAGTTCCCCGCCTGTTCGATGCAGGGCGAACGGGTCGTGTGGCTGCCCGACGCGGACGACCCGCTCGTGCGGCGCACCCGCTCGCTTCCCGACGAAAAGGCGGCAATCAAACTCGTCGGGAAATACGGCTTCGAGCCGGGCTACCGCGAAGGCGACGTGAAATACTATCTCACGGATCCGCAGAAGGTGCTGAACTTTCTCGGCGCGGGACTCCCCTTCCTGCGGCGCAAGGGATGGCGCGTCGATCTTTCGGAAAGGCTCATGGGGCTGACGGATACGATGCCGTCCGTCGTGCCGGTGGTGAAGATACGCGACGCGCCGGGCGGTGCGTTCGACGTCGCCTACGAATTCGACGCGATGGGCACGGACGTCTCCCCCGTGGAGATTCAGGCCGCGCTCAACCGGGGCGACGGCTACATTCTCAAGAACGGACGCGTCACGCTGCTCGACAACTCGGCAATCGAGGAGATGCACGGGGTCTTCCGCGATTGCGCGGCGCGGGGAAGCGGCGCGGCGGACGGCTGGTTTCGCGTAAGCGGCGTTCACGCCCCCTACGTGAAGGCGTCGCTCGACCTCCTGGACAGCATCGACCTCGACGATTCCGCCGCGAAGAACTGGCGCGAGGTTGCCGCCGAACGCAACCGCGAGGGCAACGCCAGGTTCGAGCCGGTCGCGCTCGGCCCGCTCGACCACGTGCTGCGCCCCTACCAGAAGCAGGGCGTTTACTGGATGCGGTTTCTGGAGAATGCGGGACTGTGCGGCCTTCTCGCGGACGAGATGGGTCTCGGCAAGACGCTCCAGACGCTCTCATGGCTCTCGCTTCCGCGCATCCGAAAGGCGTCGGCGAACAAGCCCTCGCTCATCGTCTGCCCGACCTCGCTCGTTCGGAACTGGGAGGCGGAGGCGGCGAAGTTCACGCCTTGGCTCAAGACGCTCGTCATTTCAGGGCCCGACCGCGCCCGCGACTTCGGGCGCATCGCTGAGGTCGACCTCGTCATCACCTCCTACGCGCTCCTTCAGCGCGACTTCGAGGAGGCGTATCTCGAACGGGGCTTCGCCGTCGTCGTGCTGGACGAAGCGCAGCACATCAAGAACCGCCGGACGCGCAATGCCCGTGCGGCAAAGAACCTTCACGCCGACCAGAGGCTCGTCCTCACGGGCACGCCAATCGAGAACTCCGTCACGGACGTGTGGTCGATCTTCGACTTCCTCATGCCGAACTACCTCGGCGACTACGAGACGTTCAAGGTCGGCTACGAGATGCCGATTGCCGACGGTGGCGAGGGCGGTCAGGCGGCTCAGGCGCGACTCAAACGCAAGTTGCACCCGTTCATCCTGCGCCGCCTGAAGAAGACGGTCGCGAAGGACTTGCCCGATAAGCTCGTGAAGGTCTCGTATTGCCCGATGCCGGAGGAAACCCAGCGCGAGTATAACGCCGTCCTCCAGAAGGAGCGGCGCGGCGCGAAGACGAAGTTCGAGATGCTCGCCCTGCTCATGAAACTGCGGCGAATCGCCTCTCGCGGCAAGGTGGAGGCGTTCATGGAACAACTCGACGAGGCGATTGACGGCGGCCACCGCGTGCTCGTCTTCTCGCAGTTCGTCTCACAACTCGACATCCTGCGCAAGGAACTCGAAAGGGAGGGCATTCCCTACTGCTATCTCGACGGCGCGACGAAAGACCGCCTCGGCGAATGCAACCGTTTCAACCGGACGCCCGAGATACCCGTGTTCCTCATTTCACTCATGGCGGGCGGCACGGGACTGAACCTCACGGGCGCGGACATGGTGATGCACTACGACCCGTGGTGGAATCCCGCCGTCGAAGACCAGGCGACCGACCGCGCACACCGCATCGGACAAAAGAAGAAAGTCTACGTCGTCAAACTCATCGCGGCGGAATCCATCGAAGAGAAGGTGCTCGCCCTGCAGCGGCGCAAACAGGCGCTCATCGCGGCGACCGTCGCCACAACCGACGCGGCCATCGTCGAGAAACTCACGACGGACGACCTTGCCGAACTCCTCTCGTAGCCGCTCCGTCACCTTCGCTTTTCACACCGGAATTTCAATCGGATAACGGCCGGCATCGGCGTCCTTCGCCTTCGTCGGCGCGGATTTACACGCTTCTGTCGTTCCGCAACCAGCAACTCCAAGCGCTAACGCACAGACGGACACCGCCCATCCACAACGCAAGCCACCAATCTTTTTCATCGACATCTTCGATTTCTCTCTTTTCTGCGAACACTGCCGCGAATGTTCGGTGCGTACTCCGTCTCACGGCGTTCCCGACGGCGCACCCTTCGCCCCGCATCGCGGCCGCACAAAAAGAGAAACCCCTCCCCGTGTTTCGAACGAGGCTGTGAGAATTGCCTAAACGGAAACACAAAGAGAGGAAGCGCATGCGCTTCCTGCATCGTGCCGTCCGTTTGAAACTTCTCACATTTCGTTCGACGACCACTTTGCAGATGCAAAATGACTTCGGTATCCGGGGGTGGAAGGGGCGGTCGGCGCACGTGTCGTCGCTTGACCAGCCCAATCAGTTCCCGAACTCTATTCGCCCCGTCGAGAATCTCCGTCCGCACAGAATCTCTCTGCCACCAACGTAATCCCCGACAAGATCTCTCTCTTTATACCATATTTCGCCGCTTCGTGGGGCTACAATGGCCGAAGAGGTAGTTCGGGTGGATTGTCTTATCACCTGTCGTAGAAATACCATATTCGACCACACACCCCGCCTGATAATTTGGTATAATTCAGCCTATGAAACCGCTTCCCGATGAGCAGAACTTACCGCAAACGCGAATTCAGGCACTCAAGCGCCTGCTTTTTGCGGATGGCATCTGTAAATTCTTCCCCACTATTTGGAAGCTGAAGCGGGACTGGGACTTTCCAATTTGGTATACGACGCTCTTCTTTCTTCGACGCTTTGGGTTCTACGGACTTGACGCCGCGCAAAAGGAACTGGACAACCTGCAAAGACAGTGCTACAAATCATCGCCCGCCGCTGAAAAGGCTCACGCGATTCTTGTCGCACTTCACGGACGACACGCGTCCACACGGGGATATGTCATCTGGGGCGAAACCTATTCACGCAATTCGGCAGGGCTTTACTGTCTCCACAGACTTTGCAACGACCTCAACGAGCGCGGCATTTGCGCCGTCGTGGCGGGAGACCCCTACCCTCCTGCGGAAAATCTCGTCGCACCCGTCGTCACGCGCCATCAGGCTCGGCAACTCGTGAAACACGGCTTTATCGCCGTCTATCCCGAAATCGTACACGGCAATCCGTTTCACGCCAAGCATGTCGTCCGTTGGTGTCTCAACCGACCCGGTCTCTTGGGAGGCGACAGGGTCTACGCGGCAACTGAAAAGGTATTCTCGTATGCCAGGGCTTTCGTTCCATACATTCAATCTCCACTCTGCGGCAAACTCTATCTTCCGACGATTGACGAAGACCTTTTCTTTGACAACGGTGTTCCCGCCGCCCAGCGGGCGCTCGTCTGCTACTACACGGGCAAGACGGGATACAAGCCGGGATTCGTCAATCCCGACACGGCTTTCGAAATTACGCGAACCAAACCTTCGCGAACGGAACTCGGCAAACTCTTCCGCCTGACGCGCCTTCTCTATTCGTTCGACTGTACGACAATATTAATACAGGAAGCGCTTCTCTGCGGCTGCCATGTCGTCCTCATCCCGGACGGCACCCAATCGAAGGAGGATTTCGCCAACTCCGAATTCGGCGATGCGGGCATCAGCTGGTATGGCGAACCGGAATCAACCGAAACCGACACCGCAAAACTGACGCGCCAACACCTTGACGAAATCCGCAGGGACTATTCGGAAGACCTGATGCGATTCATCGAACTAACCCTGCCTCAGGAGGCGTGGGGCGAAAAGGCCTTCTCCCCCCATGCTTAAGCGACTTCACCAGAAACTCGGCGACCTATGGTGGTATTCCGCCATGCTCTTCATCGCCTGTCGTTCGGGCGATGTCATTCAGGCCTTCATCGGACTTTGGCTCGTGCCCAAATACGTCGGCTCGGACGAACTCGGCGTCGTGATGCCACTGCAGAACCTCACGGGGTTCTTCGCCGCGCCCATCGCCGTGCTCGCGGCAGTTTTCGCCAAGTTTCTCAACACCTACGCCATGCGCGGCGAATACGGGAAAATCAAGTCTTTCATTCGCGATGTCATAGGTTCATCGTGCCTTATCTTCGTTCTCTGCATTCTTGCGGCGCGATTCGTCCTCCCATTCTTTTACGAACGGCTTCGCATTACGGACGGACTTCTCACCGTGCTCATCCTCGCCGCAGGATTCATAACGAGCGTCTCCCAACTCTTCACGAATGCCCTACAGGGCCTCAAGAAGTTCAAGACAATGGCCTTCATCAATCTAATCGGCGCCCCGATTCGGTTGCTGACGCTCCTTGTCTCCATGCCCATCCGCGCCATCTCCGGCTACGTTCTCGGTCAGGCAACCCCGCCCGCAACAGCCTCTTTCATTTCCTTCATCCGCTTGAGAAGAGACTTCCGCACCGTCGTCGCCGATTCCTCCTGGCGCAGGGACATTCCCGACATGCTTCGCTACGCAGGGCCGATTGCAATCTGGACGATTGGCGGAATCGTCTATTCGACACTCTACACGACTCTCTTTCGCCAACGGCTACCCGAAATCGAGTCCGCCGCATACTATATGCTTTCAAAACTGGCGGAAATCGGCGGCTACCTTGGAATGTCCATTTCAGTCGTCCTCTTCCCCCTCGCCGCCGAGGCTCACGAACGCGGACATGAAAACCGCACCGTCCTCAATCACGCCGTCTGGGGTTCCATACTCTTCAGCGGAGTGCTTGCCGCCGTCTTTGTTTTCTCGAGCGACCTCATTTTCTCCCTTGTGCCCATCTGGCGAACTTACCTTGACTATGCACCTCTCTTGCCGCCGACAACGCTGTCGGTCGGGATTTCCTGTGCAATCGGGGCGTTCGTCACATACGAAATGGCCTGTAGACGCTCGGCACCCATTTGGCTGATTACAGGGATGAACGCCGTCTGGATTGCCCTTCTCATCTCACTGATGGGGTGCGAATTCTTCCGCGGCATTCTACCCGACGAACTCGTCACCGCCATCAGTCAACTGCCCATTGCACGGCTTGCAACACTCACCTGGTGTGGACTCGGCTACACGATCCTCCAGTTCATCCTCGTCTGGTCACTCTTCACACACTCACAACGAAAGCGAATCGGACATGAATAACCTCCAGCCGCGCATCCTCCTTCACGCCCACGTGTTCCACGCGGCAATCTGGCCGGAGATTCGACAGTGCATCGAAAACTTCCGCACCGTTGTCGGAGACGATGCGCTGACGGTCGTCCTCACCCATTCTCTTGCAGATATACCCCCCCCCCCCACGCACATAAGAGAAGTAATCACCGTTCCGAACCGAGGCTACGACATCGCCCCGTTCCTTACGCAAGTTCTCAATCGCTACAACCTTGACGAGTATGACTACATCGTCAAGTTGCACACGAAGCGCGACGTGGACTGCTGGCTGAACTATCGCCTTTACCGAGGGTCGGAATGGCGGCGGCGACTGCTCACATTCTGCTCAACCGAACAGACTGTTCGCCAATCCATTGCGGCCTTTGCAAAATACCCCCGCCTCGGAATGATTTCGAATTCCTCACTCATCAGCTACGGCGGATCATGCTACATCACCGATGACATTCGCCGCGAAAAGGCATTCGTTCGTGCGCTCGGACTTCACCCGAGGGCAGCGGTCTTCGTGCCCGGCACAATCTTCATGGTGCGCGCCCAACTGATGAAACCGTTCGTCAACCGATATACTACGGACGATTTCCCGCCCATCACCGACTCAAACGCCCACGCCCCAGGACTCGCCCATCAGCTTGAGGGGCCCTTGGCCGCCGCAGTCCTCGCACAGGGTTTTGTCGTCTCGGCAGGACGTTATCCGCCGAAAATCGCCGCGTTTGGCTATTATCTGCGCACTTTTCTTTTCAGAATCCTCCGTGTGCTCTCATCTTGCACACGGCATCTGCTCACCGACCGCCTCTTCACTCGACTCGTAACGCGAGCGTCTGCATAGTCACTTCTTCACGGTATCTCTGCATTCCTCCCCCCAATTCGTGAAAATCCGTGGTAATAACGGTCACACGAAGGGTTGATGCGCATCACCGAGGGGTGTTGATGCGCATCAAGGGGGGTGGTTGATGCGCATCAAAGGGGTAGGTTGATGCGCATCACCAGGGGGTGTTGATGCGCATCAAAGGGGGTAGTCGATGCGCATCAAAGGGGGTGCTTGATGCGCATCAAGGGGGGTAGATCAACCGCTTACACGCCCGAATACGGGATATCGGCGGGCATGCGCCAGTCGGCTCGTGGCGAAAGCGAGAGCGTGATCTTCGGCCCGTCCGGCACACAGTTGCGCTTGTATTGCGCGGCAAAGAAGCGGCGGATGAAGGTCTTGCACGTCCGCTCGATAACCTCGGGCGGATAGACGCCCTTGAAAGCCGTCGCGGCAAGATTCCGCAGTTTCTCCTCCGAAGCCCCTTCGGCGAGGAAGTGGTAGAGGAAGAAGTCGTGGAGCGGATAGGGGCCGAGGCGCGATTCCGAATCGTTCGCCACCGCGCCGGGGACGAGTTCGGGCGTAATCGGGG
>CAVFWY010000066.1:0-9444 GCA_963626175.1 Gemmiger sp. | reverse complement strand
AGTCGGTATTTTACCGAAAAACGGCGGGCGGTTGCCGCCCTTTTTTCACCCGCCAGCCGGAAGAGCACAAAAAATGGGTAAACTCCAGATAGTTTCACCCTTGTTTTCTAAAACGGAATGTGCTATACTTTCCACCGTTGTCTCGCGTTGTATCGGTTGAGTTGACGGTATCTTACCACACAACCCCCTGCCGATGTCAACGGGGCAACACAAACCGAAACGAAACGAAACCTCAACCCCAAAGGAGTAGTGACCAAATGGGACTGAAACTAACGAAAGACCCGAACGGCGCATATCGCCGGACGTGGTACGCCATCCTCTCCGAGCATGGCAAACAAACAAGCCGGAAACTCAACACGCCCCTGCGCGGCAAGATTCCGCTCGATGCGGACGGCTGCTTCTCGCTCGACCTCACGGGCGATGCCGCCTTTGAGAAATCACGGGAAGCCGCCAAAGCCGAACTTCAAGCGATCCTCGACAAGGCCAAGGAGATGAAAGCCGAGGAACGGAATTCGCCCGGCTATGCCGAGCGCGAAGCCTACCGCAAGACCACGGGCAGAACCTTCAACATCCTGCGGATTGACGAACTCGCCGCCCGCAACGCCGAACGTCAGCGGTATTCGTTCACGGGCGACAAACGTGCCGACCGATACAACCAATCCGTCTACGACATTCTCGTCCACTTCGCCAAATGGTGCGCCGCCTATTCGGCGGACAAGGCGAAGACCGAGCGCGTCGTGAAGTTGACTGACATTTCACGCGATGTTGTGACCGCCTACTACGCCGACATCAGCAACGGCAACACGGATCGGACGCTGACTGTCTCGACCAAGGCGGGAGATGTGCGCAAGCCCATTGAGCCGCTTTCGTGGCAGTCCTTCCGCAAGTATGTGTTCATCCTCGCCAGCGTCTTCCGCTACTTCATGCCAAAGGAAGCCGAGAACCCCTTTGAAAAGGTCTACGAGGATGGCTACAAGGGCAAGAAAGCAAAAGTCGATAAATCGTCCGTCATCCACGAAGCCCCGACGGTCGATCAAATCCGCAAGATATGGGACTACACGAGAAAACTCGACGAGAAACCCTATCTCCATCGTCTCGCCGTTCTCGCCGCGTGTACGGGCATGCGCATCGGCGACTGCTGTATGCTCACTTGGGACAAGGTGGACTTGCTCAACTACCGCATCACGACCAAAACGGCCAAGACAAACAAGAAGATCGCCGTCCCCATCTTTGACTACGACCTCGCATCCGAGGACTATCACGAAACGCTGGGTGAACTCCGGCGCGAATTTGAAGCGGCGATCCTTGAACGCAAGGACGGCGACGCATACGTGATACCGCAAGCCGCCGCGATCTATCAGCGCGACCCCTCGCGCATCAACAAGGAAGGCAAGGCCATCTTCGCCCGTGCGCTCTTCTCCGACCCCGAACCGGAAGAAGCCGTGCTGGTCGGAGAGGAAACGCCCGAGAAGAAGCCCGCCGAAATCCTCCAACTCCTGAACGCGGCCACGATGAAGCCGGACAAGAAAGCCCGTCTTATCCGCACCTACGAACTGCACATCAGGGGCAAGACCTATCCGCAGATTGCCGCCGCAATCGGCAACCGCAAGGGCAACGTCTCGGAAGACCTCGCCAGCATCGAGGAACTGGCCGGACAGCGCATCCGTGCGGGGAATCCCTACATGGGCGCGAACGCCAAGCCCGGACTGCGCAAACTCCTGAAGAAAACACGCCGCGAACGCGGACAAGGACAACGCGCCGCGTGCCTCTACGGTTGGCACTCGTGCCGCGTCTTCTACGTGGTGACGGCCATTGACGCGGGAATCAAGCCGGACGACCTGCGGCTTCTCGTCGGCCATTCGACGGTACGGATGGTGCTTCACTACTACAACCCCGAAGAACTCGTCGCTGCCGAGAAAGTCCGTGCGCAGATGCGCCGCAACTCGCGCCCGCCCGCCCTGTCGCCCCCCGCCGCCGCACTTCCTGCACCAGCCGCGCCGCCAGCCGACCCGGCGACGCGCCTCAAGAAACTCGATGCGCTCCTCGCGCAAGGGCTGATCTCGCCGGACGAGCGCGAACGCGAACGCCAGCGGATTCTCGCGGAAATTTGATATAATTCAACACACATTCAACGAAGTAGTGACCGATGAACCACAACAAGACGATTTTCACTTTGCAACGCCTACGGGTGCGGGATTTCCCGCGTTCACTACCCCGCAGGCGTTGCTCTTTCGACTTTGGAGAACAAATGGCCATTAGCAACACGGGCGAAATATTGCCACACTACGGGCGGCCTTTCCGCATCGCCTATGCCCGTTTGGAAAAACGGAGATTGAAAAGCGGAAGAACGAACACCTCGACCGAGGCAACGCGCTGAAACTCGACGCGCTCATCGACAATGCATATGGCCGCACCTTCGCGAACGATGCCGAGCGCGTCGCCCACCTCTTCGCCCTCTACGCCGAAGCCGTGAAAGGACACATATCATGATCAAGACAACCAAGGACAACGCATGGATCTTGCCATGCCTTGCTGAACAAGGCATAACACCCTCGGTTGATGACAAGCTTTTCTTCATGAAAGATTGGCACTTGCAACGGGCGAGGGAATCCATTGCCGAACTAATGCTCGGCGCTAAACAAGCGAAGGAAACACCGCTCGCCGACATTCCAACGGACGAGGGGCATACCATTGCCGATCTTCCCGAAATTGTTGCCACAGCCATCGCGAAGCCATACGGGACGCTTGGCTTGGATTCTTCCGAGCGATGGGGGGCAACCACATCCCCTTGGTTTCTATTCCAGCATCAGGCCGAAGATTTCATGCGCAGGAAGATTTCGCGGTGCATGATGTGCAAACTCAACACAACTGTCGAGCGTTTGGAACTTGCCCTCGGCTGTTTCAAATGGGCGTCAATCTCCGGGGTTCGTGACATTCCGGGGTTTCAGGACTATTTCACGACGGCACTCATTCTTGATAAGGACGCAACCGCAGAAATTAACGGCGAGACGATTGATGTTGAGCCGCTCAAGACAGAAGCCCCCATCGGTAACGCAATGCTGGCGCAGATATTGGATGAGCAGAAGCGAATGAGGAAAGACCTAAAGCGAATTGATAAGCACGCCGAGATCGCAGCAGCAAAGAACATCGAATCTCTCAATAAGGCCAAGGCTGGTGGCGATGCAACCGCAAGAAACAGAGCGAACGCGACAGAGATCGACCCGCTGCGGACAACACTGGAACGCTGCATCAAAGACAAACTACGAGAATGGAATCGTGATCATCCTGAACGCCTACAGGTGGGTTATAAGGGACATTTCACGAACGCAGAAGCGTATCGAGAAGCGGAAAAGCATCCTTCAAATCTGAACCAGAAGGGGCAACCCATCTTCACTGCCGTTCAAATGAAGGAGTGGTTCAAGCCATCCAAAATCGCCCGACATAAACGAAGTGCGCACAAATAAGCAACAACGCACTTCTACAAGCGGGGACGGGGACGCAGGCAAGTATGCGTCCCCCCTTTTTTACCTTTGTCATTTCTGTTTGATCTGCGGGGACAACCCTGCCAATAAAATGCTTTACCAAACGGCCATGCGATGATATTCGCGTAGTCCGAACCGTGTGCCGTTGATCCTTGGCGAACATAGGCGGGTGTCTACGCGAAGCCAAGGGCGGTGCATGACGGCTACACAAGGAACGCCGCAATGGCCATTGAACAACTCATCAAAGGCGTGATGGACGCAACGCCGTCCGTCCGCCGCAAGGTCGAAGAGGTGCTGAAAGGCATCGACACGATGAAACAGCAGAACGGGAAGCGCGAGACTCGTCTCATCACGATCTCCGGCGCGGCAAAGATGCTGGCCCTCGGACGGAATACCGTCTACAAACTGATTCAGCAAAAACGCCTTGACGTGGTGATGCTGACGGGCGTCCCCCGCGTCACCTATCAGAGCATCGTCGAATTTCTCGACGGCCAGCGTCCCGAAAACGCCGCCACCGCCGAAATGATCGGACAGTCGAAAGCCCGCTATCAGGCCAGCAAGGCGAAGGAGGTCAAATGACACTCCCACCCATCTGCCTCCACATGAACGAAGAGCGTATCGTGATAGCCGATACGCTGACGAATCGCACATTTACACTCGATCCGCATCAGGCCGACTTTCAAAAGAAGCACCCGGCCCTCTACGGGGTATGGGCAGTGGCATACGGCAAACGCGAAGGAGGAACGAAATGACCTGCGTCGACTGCCAACTGTGGGCGAGAGTTTCGCCCCGCCTTCATCCGCGTGGATTCTGCGGAACACTCCCCATCCCGACCGACAATTCGGGACTGTGCGCCCACGAAATCGCACTGGGAATCATGCGGTCGCGCCCCAAGTGGACGCAGGGCGATTGCCGCCTTGCCGACACTTGCCAAAAGTTCATCAGGAAAGGAGAGAAGAAATGAGCAATCTCCACATCTACGACTTTCGTTTGATCAAGGAGCAGATTCCCATCGTTCGGTATCTCCGAGATCGGAATCTTGAAATTCAGTCCGGCAATCGCTTCAATGCGATATGGCGAGGTGGCGATTCATTCTCATGCTCCTTTGATGGTGGGAAATGGTGCGATCATAAGGATGGCGACAAAGGCGGTTCGGTGCTTGATCTCTGCATGAAGGTCGAAGGATTGCAGTCCATCAAGGAGGCCGCAACCGTACTGGGTGACAGATTTCATCTTGCTCCGAAGCCCTGCGGCGGTCATTCGTCGAAATGGAGAGAGATCGCACAATACAACTACTGCGATGAAAACGAGAAGCCACTCTACTGTAAGGTGAGGTATGAATACGAAGAAAACGGGGAACACAAGAAAAAGACGCCTTACTATCGGCTCAATGTCGATGGCAGTCGGGGCGAAAAAGGCATGGGCAATCATCAACACGTCCTTTATCGCCTGCCGGAAATCATCAAGGCCGTGCGAGACGACGCAAGAATCTTCATCGTCGAGGGAGAGAAGGACGTTGACAACCTTCATGCTCTCGGATTCACGGCCACATCATCGAAAGAATGGAAGAACAAGAAGAACGGCGCGAGATTCGCAGACTACTTTCGCGGCGCTTCACGCATCCTAATAATTGCCGACCACGACGATGAGAAGCAAGGGACTGGCCAGCAGATCGCTCTCGCCGTCCGTGACGCGCTGTCACAGGTTGGCATCACGTCCAGTATCGCCTACGTCGGAATAGGCAAGGACGCAAGCGACTGGATAGAGGCGATGCGAAAGGACGGACTTTCAGATGATGACATCCGTCAGAAGTTCCATGACCTCGCGGACAATCCTCCCGAGTGGACTTGGACTGCGGCGACATCCCTTGCAAAAGACAATGACGATCCGCCGCCTCGTTTCGGTGAGTTGATGCCGGATTCGTCCGATACGGACTATCCGACATTCATAGGCAAGGCGAAGATGCCCGACGGGGATTATTATTCATTCAAGGTGTCTGCGGCAAACGATACCCTATATGCCGCGGTTCTCAAGGCAAAGAAGTCGGTACTCAACGCTCACACGAAAGCGCACATCGGAGATAAGAACTTCAAGGGACTGCAACAGCGCGACCTAACGGAGGTTCAACTGATGAGCGTTGCAATGTGGCTTCGCTCACTCGGATGCTTCTATCTCAACGCGGAGACACGGCGCATTGAGGACTTGTTGTATTTCAACCGGAAAAGTGGACGGCTCTTGCAGATGGCTTCTGACGAGTTCTCGGCATGGGTGTCGAACGGCGCGAGGATCAACAGAGCCGACAAAGAGTATCAGCGACTCACGACATTCTTGCAAGATGCCGGAATGGACACAGCCGTATCGGAAGAAGCCACACCACAAGCGTTTGTCGCCCGTCGTGACAATGTGATTTACATCAGCAACGGGGAATCAAACATCGTCAGATGCAAGGATGGCAAATGCGAACTTGTCCGCAACGGTAGCGACGGCATTTTGTTCCCCTGCAAGTACACATTGAAAGAATGGAGGCTTCTGTCCGACGATCAGCAAGTCTGCGATCCGTTTGAAACGACAATGCAGTTCAATGACCTCGCCTATTCGGAATGGTATTGCAAATACCTTCTTCGCGCCTGGTACTTGAACCTCTTCGCGTGTCACGCCAACCATACGCCGCTTCTGCTGACTGGAGACCGAAACTCGGGGAAGTCTGCAACGGCAAGGGCGATCAGGGCTATGGGGGGCTTTCCTACGAGGGAAGCCGGCATCGACCCGAAGAAGGAAGAAGATTTTTGGGTAGCCGTCAATGGCAAGGGGGTCTTGTTCTTCGACAACATCGAGGAAGAGATCATGTCCGCCAAATGGCTACCTTCTGCAATCGAGAAAGTCACAACGGGCGGAGGGAAAGAAGTCAGAAAACTTTACACGCACGAAAGCACAAACTACAAGGCGACGTCCAACATCATCTTTGCCAGCAAGATTCCGTATTATGCCGCCAACGAGGGAGTGGCCCATCGCTTCGTCATTGTGAACCTGAACGCCAGCATCTGCCGATACAGGGGCGACGAATTGCTGAATGAGGTTCTCGAACGGCGGGATGAATCAATGACATGGACGGCGCGAACGATTGCCAAAGCACTTATCACGACAATCCCCATGCCGCCAAACGTCAATGAACGATACCCCGATTTTGGCGAGTTCACCTTGAAATGTGCAACCGTGCTGGATGATTACGCGAACACGTTGAAAGCACTTCAATGTGGCGAACTTGAGAAATCCCGCATCGTCCTCATCAACGACCGAGAGGCAAACGACATTTATCGTTTTTTGCGAGAGAAGAACGGCACATGGGAAGGAGAGTTGCAGGAAATTGCCCACTGGGTCAATGCCGATTCCCTACCCAGCACCAACACAGATGAAACTAACGAAACCATCCGACGTCAGGCGATGCGCTATTCGCACACCATCAGGCGGCTACGCAAGCCGTTTGAGGTGTGTTTCAAATCCGTCTCGTCGCGGACAATTCAAGGCCGAACGAGATACACCTTTGGCGGTCTCAACGAACTGATCAAAGGCAATATGTGATCTCCGAGGTGGACTTGGTGGACTTCGACCCCTTTTTCCACAAAATCCCCTAGCGGTTTTTCTCTATAGGGACTTTCATAAAAATGGGGGTAAAGTCCACCAAGTCCACCATTGTGAGCGAACATCCGATTGTCGTGGCACTTCTTTCACGCTCGCGCGCGCGAGGGAAGGTGCGAACGCAAGGGGGGGGGGGGGGGGGTGGGGGTATTTTGCGATTGTGCGGAATCGGGCATTTGCTGTAAACAAAACAGTATCATACCCCGTTTCGGCATCCGGCAGATACCGCACCTTTGTTTTTGCTATTGGGCAATGGCAAAAGTAAATCACTTTCGGTAGACCCAACCCTCCGGTGCAGGTTCTTTGCGACGCGCCGACCCACGGCCGACATGACCATCCGTAAGATTGGCCAACACAATGATGATACTGTCAATCCAAGTCCCCGAAACCCATGCGCCGCTCCAATGATCTACCGTCAACTTCATTGAAAGCAGACGGCAAAATACGCGGGGAACGGGAGAACCACCGCACCAATCCAACGCAACGCCTTTATCACCATATCGTCCTCTCGTTCAATCATCATACGCACCGCAAGCGAACGCGCCTTGCATACATTCGCGCAAGTGAAGCGGAAGCCAGCCGTACACGGCGACCATCACTTGCGTTTTCAAGTCATCACCGTACACCAAGTCGCCAGCATCACCATCGACACCTATATCGGCGTGTAGTTGGAACATGAAATCGACAGCATCGTCTGCGTCCATTTCCAAGAGTTGCTGCAAGTCCCAATACACGGGATCATTCTCTCCAATGTCCTCATCGTCTGCGGCGGCACAGACAAGCAAGCGAATGAAATGCAATCCTTCACGCGGGACAACATCGGCATATCTCTCGTCAACAATGCGCTCGGCAGAGAGATTGATTGGCAACTGGTTGAGCAACGCAATCACCCGCTTGTCGCGCTCGGCCTTTTCTGCCGCCAAGATGCGAACGTTCTCTTGTTCAACGGCTTGTACTGTCAACATCATATCCATTACTCCCGTCCATGTTGATTGTGCGGCTAATCCGCCCGATTTTCATCAGCGATCCTTGCCTTGCACCAATGACATTTCGGATTGCACATTTCCGGACCATCTACCCAACGTCCAATCTGCCACAATCCCAGTATGATAAAAATCGTCAGCAATAATGCACTGTTGAATGTTGTGAGTTTCTCAATGCGAATTACAGCACGATGATACCGCGTTTTCGCATCTGTTCCATGATAATTCAGCGACGCATCAAATCCATTTGCCCACACCCAATATGAAATCGACGCAATCGCATCGACTGCTATGCGTGCAACATTCGACTCAATAAAGCAACAGCAAGCAAAAAAGAAGATGAACGCGAACAGTAGAACACCCTTACGGCGTTCCATTACAAACTCGGATTCCTTGTCCCTTGCGGCAGCATCGTCAACGAAATCGAAATCCATATCTGCACTCTTATAAAAACGCACCTCCACATCATTCTCGACCTCGGGAAATCACCAGAACGCCCATGTTGGAAAATGATATGAAGGTGCGACAAGGTAAACCCTTGCCACATACTTCGTATCGTTTCCGTATCGTTTCCAACATTCGTGTGGTGTTTTGAGGTCGAAACGCCTACGCAGTGCGCAGAAATGTAGGTGCAGGACAAAATACCACTCGGCATCAGCCCTGCGATGTCAAAGATCAAGTGCCGCATATTATATAACATTTATGCCCGACGGAAGGAGCGACAAGGCAATCAAAAAACTCGCATAGAGACGTTTGCGCCCGACAGACGGCCTGACCACCCCAAACCCCCATACCCCATGCGTGTGCGCGAGAGTCCCCTGCGTGTTCCACCGCCCACGCGCTTCGCGCTCGGTCAGTCCCCCATAACGCGCCACCCCGCCCAGCCAGCCCCCGCGCAGGGACGGTCACTCGCCCGTTCTTCCACGCTCGACAAAAATTTTTTCGCGCACCCTGAAAGATTCGATACACGAACTATGCACGGTGGGCAAGGGTCGATTCTGTGCATAGTTCTGTGCATAGCACGGCGTTGTTCCGCATTGCGTTTTCGTGTTCAGAATCCTGAAAACAAAAAATACGTTTGCCCCTTTATTTATTGGGCAAAACGCACTTTTTCAAGTGGTGGAGATAAGGGGAGTCGAACCCCTGACCTTCTCAATGCCATTGAGACGCTCTACCAACTGAGCTATATCCCCAAATGGAGAAAACGGCGCATATTATCTCATATCCGGCGGAGAAAGTCAATCGGGTTTCGGTTCTGGAGTTTACCCATTTTTTGTGCTCTTCCGGCTGGCGGGTGAAAAAAGGGCGGCAACCGCCCGCCGTTTTTCGGTAAAATACCGACT
>CAVFWY010000065.1:0-9485 GCA_963626175.1 Gemmiger sp. | reverse complement strand
TCGTGAAGAACTTCACGCGCCCGAACTTCGACAGGAGATTGCTCTGCGACGCGAGTTCGCCTTCGCCGCGCTCGACGTATTTGCGAACCGTGTCCAGTGCCTTCGTAGTGCCGCCCGCGAGCAGGCGAATCCACGCCACGTCCGTGCGCACGTTCGCGTCGATCGCGTTCTCCGGTATCTTTCCTCCGTTGACGACGAGACAGCGCAGATACCAGTTCGTGATCGTCGAGTTATAGAGCGGCTCCGCCCCCGACAGGAAGTGATAGCCGTCGTAGAACGCCTTGAGGTCGGAAAGCACCGTCTCCTTGAGCGAGGGATCGAATCCGTAGTCCGCGAAGACCTCGTCGACGTATTTCCTCACCTGCGTCCCGGTGAAGCCGACCATGCCGAGCTTGTCCTCGTCAAGGCTGATGACCGTGCCGACGTTGAAGCCGCTGGAGAGATCGTCGAGCGTAATCGGCAGGACGCCCGTGAAGTAAGTGCGCCCGACCGTGTTGTCCGCGAGCCCCGCCTTGAAGGACTTGAAGAACGCCTTGAAGAAGGACTCCCGCGACTGCTCGTTGTCGTGCCCGCAAATGGAGTCGTAGTCGCCGTCGCGGCGCGAGACGACGAATTCGTTCGTGAAGTTGTCGTATTCGTCGATGATGACGTAGAGCGGAGGAAGATTGTTGTTCTTGATGACGTCACGCACGGCATCGATGGTTGCCGCCGCCGTCGGCGCGGCCGCGACTTGAGACCAGTCGGCAAGATGGGCATAGGCGGTCGTGAAGCGTGAGACGCACCCCTTCACATGAGCCAGGAAGTCACGCTCAATCTCCGCGACCGTCCCGACCTGAATCGTCGAAAAGTCGAACTTAAGCACGAGGAACGAATTCGCGAGCGGCGTCGGTTCTTTGCCGATGTCGAAGCGCCCGAAGAGTTCCGCGAACCTGTCCTTGCGGTTGACGTCGTAGTAGTATTCGAGCATCGAGCAGACGATGGACTTGCCGAAGCGCTTCGGACGCAGGAACACGGGTGTTGAGCAATTCTCCAGTTCGCGGATATAAGCCGTGTTGTCAACGACGTAGCATTCGTTGACGAGTTTCTCCCAGTTGATTACGCCATAGGGTATCTTGCGCTTCATGCCGTGTATTATACCAAATCACCGCGCATCTGCGCGACCGGGACGAGCGGTTTAAAGCCCGAGCCGTCACTGCGCGAAGCCGCGCAAACGTCCGTGCGCTACCAGATGCCCTTGGCGCGGCGGATGTACATCGTCAGGCCGACGGCGCGGGCGGCGCGGCAGAGTTCCTCGTAGGGACGATCCACCACGTCGACGAAGCCAATCTCATACGCTTCGCCATCGCCGCGTCCGAGCAGGGGCTGGTCGCGATACTGGAACCAGTGGCAGCCGACGATCAGAGGCTGCTGCAGACACCCCTGCACGAAGCGGGCGAAACTGCGGGCGCGTTCCCGCTGATTCCACACGGGGGCGAGACCGGGCTTGAACATCCCGCGGTCGTAGACCCCGAAGTGAAACTCCCCGACGAGAATCGGCTTCTCGTTGCCGTCCTTGAACATCTGCTCCGAGAGGTTGTAGACCGAGTTCGCGTAGGCGTTCACCGTGATGACGTCGCAGTATTTCGCCGCCGTGCGCCAGAGAATGCCCTGCTGACGGAAGCCGACGAACCGCGAGCCGAGGTAAAGCTTGCCCGGCGCGGCGGCCGCCAGTTCCTCGCGGCAGATGCGGAAGTAGAGGTCGAGATACGGCGCGGCGAAGTCCCCGCCGACGGCGGGAATCCACTTCTGGAACTGGAGTTCGTTGTCGATGAAGAATCCGATGCACATCGGGTCTTTCGCCGCGTGCTGGAGCGACTTGTCCGTCGCGAACTTGTCGCGGATCGCCGCACGCATCTTCTCCTCGAAGTCCGGTGCGGTGAAGTCATAGAGGTGGTATTTCTCATGGCGCGGCACACCCTTGGCTCGCTCCAGCACACAGGCGACGTAGGGCTTGCGCGACGCCATCAGGAGTTCGGGTGCGCTCCAGTTGCCGATGGTGTTCAGTCCCCACGAATCGAACCGCTTGAAAATGAAGTCGAAGTAATCCGCCGCGAAGTCCTTCTTGCCGAACTTCTTCTCAAGATTCCAGATCGTGAACGCCATCTTGCCGCCGGACGGAATCTCGCCCTGATACCAGTCGGGGTGCTTCGTCGCGTCCGTGATGTCGGTCATGACCCGCGTCACGTCCAGTCCGACGGAGAAGAAGAGGTGTCCTTCGGGGGTGACGAGCCACCACTTGCCGTCCACCTTCTCGGTGCGGAAGTTGCCCGTCGCGGCGAGTTGGGGACCATCCTTCCAGCCGCCGAAGCGATCCCACGAATCTGGCGCGAGGGAAAGTGCCGCCCGTTCCGCCGCGAGGTCGGCGGCGAGTTCCCCGTCCGTATGCACCTTCTCCGGCCACTCGGCGTGGGCGAACTGTCCGTATTTATCGACGAACGGAATGTATTTTTCGGGCGGAACGAACCGCGCCGTCTCTGGTTCGCCCTCAAGGCGCAGGTTCGAGAGCCGCAGTTCGGCGAGTCCCTCCACCTCGTCCTCGTAGGGCCACTGCATCATCAGTTGAACGGACGTGATGTGCTTCGTGTCGATGACGTAGGGCCCGCGGGCATTCTCCGGCGCACCGTAGACCTCGGGATGCGTGAGCAGGAGTTTCATCGTGCGCTTCTCGCCCGGGTTCAGTCCGACGCCCGTGTTGATGGAGCGGTTCTTCTTGAAGATTGCCGTCGCATGGTCGCCCGAATCGCCGTCCGCCACGCCCGCCGAGACGTGCAGGGTGAGCCGCGCCTGGCGCGTCTTCGAAAGGTTCTCCACGTCCACCGCGAGATATTTCGCCGCGCTGAAATCCGCTGCCGGACTCGGCTCCCACTTCAGCCCACAGCCCCATTCCGCACTCGGCAAGTCGAGCCGCACCTGATTCGGGGCTTCCGGGGTCATCCGCGCCCGATACACGGGCTTGAAATCGCTCAGGGAGACCGCCGCGAGCGCGGCGGCGAGAAACGAACCGAACATCAAGTCGCTCCTTTCGTCCGTAAGGTCAGCGGATGCGGACGATGAACCCGCTGTTGCGCTGCACCTCATAGCAGCCGATGTCAATCGCCTTGCCAAAGACGCGCGGATTCCCGGCGAGATCAACCGTCGCCACATAAGACGGCGTCGCGCCCTTGTTCGCAAGCGCATTCCCCGGCTTCGGCGTGAAGTCCCCGCCCTCGAAGTTCTTGAACATCGACTCCTTGTCGCCAAGGGTAATTGCTCCAGAATAGTTCTGGGTGCCGGAATCTGTGACGCTCTCGCCGACTACAAAGGTATACGCCTTGATTGGACCGTCCTTATTATATCCCAGCAACATACTGGTACAGGCCTTCTTTTCCGTCTCGTAATTGCCCGCGATTACGTTGTTGCGCATCGGCGTGTACCATGAGGTACAATACAGGCCTGCCGAATCGTTCTTCAAGGCCCCTTCCACGACATTGGAAACGATTGTGCAATTCTCCATCAGAGAATTGTCGTTACTGCCACCATAACGCACACCCGCCGCACCTTCTGCGGTAGTTGTCGGAATATATCGATTGTAGGCAATCAGACAGTTCAGCAACTTGGCACTTTTTGCACCATTTGAGAAGAACACGCCCCCGCCAGCGGCCAAGCCAGTATTTGCGGATGTCCCTTCCACAACATTGTTTGACACCACGCAATGAGTCAGAATGCCCGAATCGGACAGTTCCACGCCGCCTCCTGCGGCAAGTCCATTCCCCGAAACAACCGCACGGCCGCCGCGAATGACGCAATTCGAAACCATGCCTTGCGCAACGCGCAATACCGCGCCATTATTATTGAGAACACTACCATTCTCCATTGTCAGCCCAAAAATCCGCGCATCTGCATTGTTGACCTGGAAACAGCGATAATACTGACTGTTGCTCTCGGCAGTTTTCGTATTCCGCACAATCACATCTTCAGGCTTTCCCGACTTACTCGTTATCGCAACCGCCTTCGTAACTTCAACTTGCACACTTGTCTCGTGAACGCCCGATGCAAGAACAATCTCGCACCCCGTCTCCGCCGCATCGCAAGCCGCGCTAATCGTTGCCGCCGCATTCGCTTCAGTATCATACGGATAAGCGGCGGATTTGTTCCCCGCAACGACAAAGAGTTTGTCGCCCACGACTCGGATATAATCCGCAATCTCGTATGTCGCCTCCGAACTGCCATCCGTGGCTGTCATCTTGACCGAATAGACACCCGGCTTCGTATATTCGTGCGTAATCTGCGTTTCCTGTGTGCTCTCCACGGACGTTCCATCGCCGAAATCATAACTGTAGGTTACAGTCCCCGTCGCGTTCACAACCTGACTCTTGAATGTCGTAGAAAAGGGAATCTTCCCATGCGTGTCAGAACCATCACCTACGGCAAAGGAAACCGACATTTCAGGCTTTTGGTATTCATAGCATCCAATGTCAACCTGACCGACGATGCGCGGTGCACCCAGCAAGTCCAAAACAGATGCGTTTGCGCGCGTATCCGTCCGCCCCTTGTCAATCAATGCGGAAGAACTGGACAACTGATAATTTCCCTCGGCATAGTTTTCAAAGTCATTGCTAGTCATCTCAACATAATCCGTCGCTGACATTCCAAGATTCGTATCTTCCGAACCAAGGGCATAGAATTCACGGCTTTTGTCCCCCTTCCACGACTTCAAAGTTGTGCCATCCGCCTCATAGTTTCCAAACAAGATATTATTTACAAACGACTGCGGGTAATTGCCATACCCATAAACACCGTATCCAGTGTTATTGACAATCGTTGAATTGTAGATTTCCGTAATCTTATCAACGGCGTAGATAGCACCTTGTGTGTTATTTGCGATAAGGCAATCTTCGATTATAATGGAAGAACCGGTGCTTTTCACCATAATTCCACCGCCGCGCTCATTCCCGCTCGTAATAGATCCTCCAGTTATGGAACAACGGGTTAATGTGCCCGCCTGAACATAAACATTACCTCCTCCGAGATATTCGCCCCCTACGGAGACCACGCCATCCTTAATCTGACAATCTTTCAACGTTCCAGCGAGAAGGAACACATTTCCGCCACGCGCATCAACTGAACCACCCTGAATGACGCAATTCGAGACGACGACGGAACTTCCGTTCACAAACAGGTTGCCGCCAATTCCCCCGCTGCCCTCCGTCTTTCCTCCTGTGATTGTGCAATTCAGCACACTGCCATTAATGATGTGGACATTCCCGCCGCGATTGGTCGCCGACCCGCCGATGATGTCGCAGTCCGTCACAATTGCCCCGCTACTCATGTACAGATTGCCGCCGGCCAGGTTGTTCTTCGCATACGCCGTTCCGCCCCTGATGACGCAGTCCTTGATCGTGCCGCCCGTCATTTCAACCGCGCCGCCCTTGTCTGCTTTCCAAGCCGTATTGCCGACGATCGTCAGGTTGGTCACAACCGCCGTCGAGGCCGTGCGGAGGGTGCGGTTCGCGCCCGCCGATTCAATGATAACATCGTTGCGCGTATTCCCCAAGCCGACCATTGTCGCGGCAAGATTCGGACCGTATTGCGTCGTCGTCTGGTATGTCCCCGCCGCGACGTAAATCGTATCCGCCGAAGCGGCCGTTGAGACCGCCTTGTCAATCGTCGCAAACGCCGTCTCCGCCGTCAGGCCGTCGTCTGAATCCTCGCCCGTCGTCGAAACGTAGTAGTCCGTTGCCCACGCGAACGAGCCGCAAAGCAACGCCGATGAGAGAATGCCGCACTTGACTGTCATGGTCAGTTTCATCTTTTGTCTCCTCATAGGGATTTACGATTGTCAATAGTTTAGCATATGAAACTTCCCCTCCCCTAACCAAAACCGCAAGGGCGTTCTAACCATTTCCGCTTGCCTTTCGCCCCCTCTTTTTGGTAAACTTACCCCAAGTGATGGATACCGTCCTCTTCATAACCGATCTCAACGCCCGTTCCCGCGTCTATCAGTATGCGGGTGCGCGCGAAGTCCTTGTCGCCGCCGGCAAGCGGATTGAGGAAGTTGAAGTCCTGCGCCTCACCGACCCGATCGAGAAAATCGTCGCCTACTGGAAGCCGTGCGGCATCATCCTCGAAGGCGGTGCCGGCGAGTCGCCCGTCCCTCCCGACCTCCTGCGCGGCATTCCCGTCACCCACCTCGACCCGCCCGACTCTCGGCTCGCCGACCCGACGACGTCCACCGTCACGAACGACTCGGAGGCAATCGCCGACCTCGCGTTTCAGGAACTCGTGCGGTGCGGTTGCGACTCGTTCGCGTTCATCGGGTGGAATCCCGCCGTCGGATGGAGCGACAGGCGAAAGGCGCGTTTCGCCGCGCGGGTCGCCGCGCTCGGCAAGTCCTGCGCCGTCCTGCCGGACGCGCTCACGTTCGGCAACAAGGCGGAATTCGCGGAGCGAGTGAGGCCATTTCTCGCGAAACTGCCGCATGGATGCGGACTTTTCGCAGTTAACGACGCCTACGCGGCGGATGTGCTCGACGTCTGCGCCGAGGCGGGTCACGCCGTGCCGGGCGACTTCATGCTCGTCGGCGTGGACGACGACCCCGCCTTCTGCGACCACACCCACCCCTCGCTCACGAGCGTCCGCCCGAGTTTCCGCACGAGCGGACGACTGGTCGCCGACCTTCTTCTGAAACGGCTCGAAAACCCCGCGCTTTCGCCACAAAAGTTGACTTATTCGCCTCTCGGCCTCACCCAACGCCTTTCGACGCGCCAACTGTCGGCTTCGTCCGACGCAATCGGCGCGGCACTTGACTACATCCGCCGCGAGGCCTGCAACGGACTGACGGCGGCGGACGTGGTAAAGTTCCTCAATCTTCCCGAACGCACGGCGGAAAGCCGTTTCAAGGCCGCCACGGGACGGCGCATTATCGACGAAATCGTGTCCGTGCGACTGGAGCACGTCTTCGAACTCCTCAAGAAGCCGAACCAGACGATTGAGCCGATTGCCAATCTCTGCGGCTGGAGTTCGTCAATCTACCTGAAGCGGCTCTTCAAGGCGCGGACGGGCCAGACAATGAGCGAGTGGCGCGAAAGCCACCACTGTTCGACTTCGGCTGATTAATCCACCACGGATTTCACGGATTGGGGACGGGGCTTACTATCGCCACGGATTTCACTGATTTTCACGGATTTTGGCGAGATATCCGTTGAGGAAGGAGGATAGCCGTGGTGATCGGGAGAGTCGGGAAGGGATTTGTTATCACCACGGATTTCATAGATTCTCACGGATTTTGGCGAAATAGCCGTTGAGGGTGGAGGAGAGGAGGATAGCCGTGGTGATCGGGAGAGTCGGGAGAGAGGGTGGGAAGAGTTGAAGTTGAAGTTGAAGTTGAAGAATGGTGTGATGCGCATCTCCTAGGGGTGTTGATGCGCATCAAAGGGGGGTGTTGATGCGCATCAAGGGGGGTGGTTGATGCGCATCAAAGGGGGTGGTCGATGCGCATCAAAGGGGGTGGTTGATGCGCATCAAAGGGGGGTGTTGATGCGCATCAAACCTTCGGACGATGCGCAAGGCGGGGCGACGGGAGCGCTATCGCCACGGATTTCACGGATTTTCACGGATTGGGAGATTCGACGAGCACCCATGAGGACTCCATAGGCGGCTTCACATAGAATATCACTGACCTTTGGGGCAAAAGTCACTGACCTTTGGGGCAAAAGTCACTGACCTTTAGAGTAAACGTCAGTGATGTTTTCCTCCCGATCACCACGGCTATTCCCAATTCCAATCCGTGAAAATCTGTGGAATCCGTGGCGATAGCAAATCGGTTCTTCGGAGTTCTTGACGAAGGATCATTCTGCCGACGTGTGTTTTCTACTCTTGCCGTGATGAAGTCGGACAAGGCAAGCTGCCAACAGGAAGAATGCTAAACCCCCTCCAAGCATAACGGCATAAACCCTGGCGCGATTTGGCGGAACGATGAAAACGCGCACGTCAGTCCTTTCAAGGGCTGAACCCCAAAGGTTTCTGTTGCCAAGGCTTTCCATTGTCATATGCACGCCCACTATTGTTTTTCGCGTGGATTCAATCTCTCGGATTAGGGTTTCGTCGTTCTCCTCATGTCCTTCCGAGTCCCTCTGCTGCGCCAACTTCTTCTCAAGCCACGCCAAAAGTTTCTGGTGTTTAGCGTAACTCTTTTCAACTTGGATGAGCGCCTGATTCATCCGACTGGCATCCCTATTCACATAATCTGCCACGATTGCGCGAACCAGACTTTCCACACAATTGCTGGCAACCTCCGACGAGGATGATTCTGTGCGGACGGCAATGCAGGATCTTCGCCGCCGTATCTCAATCGTTGCACCTTGCAGGCATCGCCTGTCGTTTTCTGAAGTCCCAATCCCGCACACACGGACGACGAGTCCCGTCGGCGAAAGCCATTCTTCCTTCAGTTCGAGCAGGGCGCCATAGTGCGTCCCGTTGTGTGAATCACTGTCAAAAGCGTAGCAGGTCGCACCGTTTGCCTTGTAGGCATACTGCAATTCACCGACCGCCGCATACCTGCTCCACGGCAATTCGCCCCACTTCCTGCAGATGACTTCCGCCGTCAGCATCGCAAGAATCATCGTGATTACAAGTCCAATTCCATTAATCCGCATTGCGCCTCCTCAGTGATTTCCGCCGTGAATGACAGTGCCATTGATTCTAATCATGTCGTTCGTAGTTCGTTCAATCCAGTTGCCGTGCTTTATCACGCAGACGGTGTCATCCGCCGTAATCTCAAACTCCTGCCGATACGCCCCCTCGGAATTCCCGATTAATCGTCCGTCGGCAAAAATCACGCCGCGCGGCCAACCGAGGGACGAATCAAACCGTTTATACCATTGCATTGGAATGTTCCAGACCATCCGGCCGTTAGACCAAACGGGTCTTCGCACGTTCGATTTGGCAAGATCATTGCACCAATAATTTCCCGTCGTCACATGATGCCAATATCCGGCACCCGTCTCAATAGTATGCGAAAGTATGCCGTTGAAGTTTGTCGTCGCATAGTAGCCAACTGGGGGAATGACCGTCTCACAGGGAATCTCCGATACGTCAATCCCCTGAAAGGAGACATGCATAGGGCATATGTATAGCCACAAATGCATTCCCACGCCTCCAGCCAATCCTTTTTCAATGCAGTTCCCGTCCCATTCCTGACGCTTGGCAACCACATATTGAGGTTCGACAAGGGACAGGGTCGGATGGTATTCCACACCGTCAAACCGAGCGACAATGCCGGGATTGGTTCTTGCTAGATGGTAAAGTGTAAGCGTCTTGTCAAACCCCACACCATCCGCAAGTTCAGAAAAGAAATCCGGTCGTTCAACATTCCATTCGACCTGAACTCCAATCGGACAATGCGACAGGCGCACCTTCTCGCCGACTCCGTAGACGTGGCGGCTGGGGTTCGGGTTCTCCGGGGCTTC
>CAVFWY010000064.1:0-9485 GCA_963626175.1 Gemmiger sp. | reverse complement strand
AGCTCTTCCCGTTCCACTCGCCCTGGATTCAGGCGATCAAGGTCGTCAAGTCGAGTCCGAGCCGTCGTGCGAAACTCTACACCGAGCGCACGTTCTGCTCGCACAAGGCGGTTCGCAAGCTCGTCAAGCGGTAAGGCAAAACGGGTGATGAATGAAGGTTGCGGCCAGTCCGAAGGGGCTGGCCGTTTCTTTATCTCCCCGTCGGCGGCTGCGACCCGCGAAGCGCGTCCATCCGCCGCTTGATCGTCAGTTCGTAACCCTGGTTCGTCTCGCGGTAATACCGCTTGGGCACGCCCAGATACTCCTGCCTGACGTAATGGTTGGCGAACTCGTGCGGATACTTGTATTCCGTCACGTCGTTCGACCCGATTGCCCGGACGTGCTTGTTCTTGAGGTGTTCCGGCACGGGCTGGACGCGCCCGGCCTCGACGTCGGCCATCGCCTCCGAAATCGCCATGCAACTCGCGTTCGACTTGGGGGCGGTCGCGAGGTAGGTCGTCGCCTGCGCGAGGTTGATCGCGCACTCGGGCATCCCGACGAATTCGCAGGCCTGCATCGCCGCCACGGCGACGGAAATGCCGCGCGGGTCGGCGTTCCCGATATCCTCCGACGCACTGATCACGAGCCGCCGCGCAATGAAACGCGGGTCTTCGCCGGCGACAAGCATCTTCCCGAGCCAGTAGACCGCCGCGTCGGGGTCGCTGCCGCGTATGGACTTGATGAACGCCGAAATGGTGTCGTAGTGACCGTCTTCCTTCTTGTCGTAGTGCACCTGCCGCCGCTGGACGCATTCCTGAATCACGTCCAGCGTCAGGTGCACGACGCCGTTCTCGTCCGCCGGGGTCGAGCGCATGGCGATTTCGAGTGCCGTCAGCGCGTGCCGCGCATCGCCGTTGCAGACGGTCGAGAGGAAGTCCTTCGCCTCGCCGTCGAATTGCGAGGGAATCCCGCCATATCCCCTCTTTTCATCCGTCAGGGCGCGGTCGAGAATCCGGGCGATGTCGGCCGGGGAAAGCGCGTGCAACTCGAAGACGAGCGAACGGGAGGTGAGCGGCGTGTTGATGAAGAAGTTCGGATTGTGCGTCGTCGCGCCGATGAGGATGACGGTTCCGTCCTCGACATACGGCAGCAGAACGTCCTGCTGGGACTTGTTGAAGCGGTGAATCTCGTCGATGAAGAGAATCGTTCCCTGCCCGCCGAGTTCGTTCCGCGCCCTGTCGCAGATCTTGCGGATGTCGGCGACGTTCGAGACGACGCCGCTCGCACGGACGAAGTTCCGCTTTGTCGTTCGGGCGATGACCTCGGCGAGCGTCGTCTTCCCGCAGCCGGGCGGGCCGTAGAAGATGACGTTCGTCAGCCTGTCCGCCTCGATGACGCGGCGCAGAAGCTTGCCGGGGCCGAGAATGTGCTCCTGCCCGACGACCTCGTCAATCGTCTGCGGACGCATCCGCGCGGCAAGCGGCTCGCTCTCGAACAGACCCGCCATCTCAGACGTATGCGCCGTGCGCGGCAAGTGTCGAGCGCAACTTGCCGACGTCCAGTTCACGCGGCGAAACGCCGCCCTTCGCCGCGAGCGCGGCGGCCGTGCCCGCCGCCTCACCCGTGATGAAGCACGGGCAGATCAGCCGGAACGTATCACACGTGTCGGGCGCACCGATGCACCGCCCCGCCGCAAGCAGGTTCTCCACCCCTTCCGGCACAAGCGAGCGATACGGCACGGGGAAGGCGTTGTGCGGCCCGTCCGCGCCGAACCAGCCGATGACGTCGGACGGATTCCAGTTCCCCTTCAGCGCGGCGCGGTTGACGACGCACCCGCTCTTCAGAAGCCGCGTCGCCCGCGGACCGATCTGCGAACAGGTGTTCGCGATGTAGACCTGCTCCCAGCCGGGTGTCTTGCGCATCGTGCGCACGTGTTCCCACCACTCCTTGCGGTGCTGGACTTCTGCCTTGGAAAGTTCGCGCACGTCAAGACCGTTCCCCTGCGGCCCGAGCGTGCTGTACCAGCCGCTCGACCGATTCGCCTCGTTCCCCCGCGTCGGCCACATGCCCGGCAGACGGTTTCCCTTCTCGTCCTGCGGCGGTTGCTTCGCCTCGATGCGATCCATGTTGGCAAGGCGCGTGACGAAACCGATGGAGTGCGTGATCTGCCGGTAGTCCGCGCCCGCCGCGAAGAACATGTCGCCGTCACCGGTGCAATCCACGACCTGCTTGGCGAGAATCGCCTGCCGCCCCTGCTTGGACTCGAAGACGACGCCGAGAACCTTCTTGCCGTCCTGAATCACGTCCACGCCCCACGAGTGGAAGAACATCTCGACCCCGGCCTCGGCAATCATCGAGTCCATCAGATACTTCGCACCCTCCGGATCGACCGTCGGCTGCCAGTGGCGGCGCTTCGACGGACGCTCGGTGCAGACGTCCGCGCCGAGCGCCTCGGCGCGACGCATGAACTCCTCGCAAACGCCCCGCGTGACGAGCGTCCAGTCGCCCCCCTCCTCGCGGCGGGAGGTCGCGAGCATGATGAGAACCATGCCGTTCGTGAAAAGACCGCCCAGCGAACCGTAGCGTTCGACGAGCGCGACCTTCGCGCCCGTCCGCGCCGCCGCCATCGCCGCCGCGAAACCGGCGGGACCGCCGCCGACCACGACGACATCCGTCTCGTGGAAAATCGGCACCTCACGCGCCGGCTGGTAGACCTTGCCGTCCTTCAGGAACGCGCTCGGCCCGTCCGTCATCGTGTGGTCGAGCGGAAAGATGTGCTTGGCGAACCAGAGGTTCTCGGGATCGCCGACCGAACCCGGCGGCAACCGCCCCGACATCTGGACGAACTCGTCGCCGAACGCCGCGCCCGTCGCCAGGCCTGCCGCACCGAATCCGAGTTTCTTCAGGAACTCACGCTTTGTAATCTGCATACCGAATCTCCTTGGAAATGACCCTATTATACCATATCCCTCGGCAGGTCGCGCTTCATCGCGATTTCCGGACAGGTGAACGGATCCGTGTGCTTCGTGCAGTTGATGCACCCCGTGTAGAGTTTGTGCATCACGCGCGTCTTCGGAATCTCGTGGAAGCCGAGCTTCACGAAGAACGCCGGCGCGAACGTGAGCACCAGAACCTCCTTCGGACCGAACCGCGTCGCACGGGCAATCACCGCCTCGACCAGTGCGCGCCCGATGCCGAGCTTCCGATGCGCCGACTCGACCGCGACGGACTGAATCTCGACCGTCGCCGCCCGCACGTCACCGATTTCGGGATGCACCTGATACGCCGCGCACCCGACGAGCGCATCCCCGTCCTCCGCCACGAAGAAGCGGTCGATGTTCTCCACCACGTTCCCAAGCGAACGCGGCACAAGCAGGTCGCTGTTGTGAAGAATGAACGCGAAAATCTTTTCCGCATCCGCCAACGTCGCCGAACGAATCGAATAATCCGCCATCTCAATGCCTCCAAGTCGTCCTGTAGACAGGGGACGGCTTTCTGCCGCCCGACCCGCCGCCGCGTCCGTAAGATGAACCGCCGCGTCCGTAGACCGAACCGCCGCGCCCGTAGCCATAGCCGTAGCCGCCCGAATAGGCTGCGGGATAACTCGGCACGTTCCTCACCTGAACGAGGTTCTTCGGAATTTCCTTCACGAACATCGAAGGCTCGACGGGATACGCCCCACCATCCGGATTCTGCCGCATCTGCGGCGAGAAGAGGTAGAGCCGGTCTTTCGCCCGCGTGACGACAACGTAGAAGAGCCGCCGCTCCTCGTCAAGCCGCCCCTCGTCCGTCGCCTTCGCGCTCGGGAACAGTCCCTCCGAGAGCCACGGCACGATGACGACGGGCCATTCCATGCCCTTCGCCTGGTGGATGGTCGAGAGCGTCACGCGGTCGAGCGAGGGATCGTTCCTTCTCACGTCGAGGTTCGTCATCAGCGCGACATCCGAGAGAAAGCCCTCAAGCCCGCCTTCCGCGCTCGCAATCTGCGCGGCGACTTCCTTCACGTCGTCAAGGCGGTCTTCGGCGTCCTTGTCCTCCCATTCGCGGTGCAGGTGGTCTTCGTAGAAGAGGTCGCAGAAGTCGCCGATGACCTCCCCCACCTCCTCGTTCGCGAGGTGATCCGCCGCGCATTCGAAGCATTTCGCGAGCGGTGGCCAGACGGGCTTCGCCTTCGCCGGCAAGAGACCGTGCAGTGCGTCGCGGTCTTCCCTGCGCCCGCCGTCGAACTGCCGCCCGAGTTTCTCCCAGTAGGTCTTCGCACTCTTCTCGCCCACGCCGGGGAACAGCATCACGAGCCGCAGGAAGGAGAGTTCGTCCGTCGGGTTCAGCAACAGCCGCAGGTAGGCGAGCACGTCCTTCACGTGAATCTGCTCGAACACGCCGACGCCGCTCGTGATCCGGTAAGGCACGCCCATCCGCGCCAGCGTCATCTGAATCTTGATGGACTGGAAATGGCTGCGGTAGAGCACGGCGACGTCCGAATGGCGGTAGCCGAGGTCGCGCGCCTGACTGACGATCTTGTAGATTTCGTTCGCCTGCGCCTGATCGTCCGCGACACTGTAGAGCCACGGGAGTTCGTCCGCCGCGCCGCGTGTCGGACGCAGGGTCTTCCCGAACTGGTTCGCCGCGTCCTTCATCACGACGTTCGCGACGTCAAGCACGCCCGGCACGGAACGGTAGTTGCGTTCGAGCTTGACGGTCGTGCATCCCGGCCAGCGGTTCGGGAACTCCATGATGTTCTCGATCTGCGCCCCGCGCCACGTGTAGATGCACTGGAAGTCGTCGCCGACGGCCATGATGTTGCGGTGCTTCGCCGCGAGAATGTCGGTGAACTCAGCCTGAATGCCGTTCGTATCCTGATATTCGTCCACGAGCACGTAGAGAAAATGCTCCTGCAGGAGTTCGCGAATGTTCGCCTTCTCCTTGAGAAGCCGAAGCCCGTTCACGATCAGGTCGTCGAAGTCCATCGCTCCGAGTTCCATCTTCCGTGCGGCGTAGGTTTCGGCAATCTTCGCAATCGCCTCCGGCTCGACCCCCGCCGCCTTCGTCTGCCAGCGGGACGCGATGAAGGCGACGGGCTTCTGCTCGTTCGCCGCCTCGGAAATCATCTTCGCCACGATTTCCTTCTTCGGGAAGTCCTTCGGGTCTTTCACGCTCGTGCGGATGATGTCGCCGATCAGTCTCTTCTGGTCGTCCTCGTCCAGAATCTGGAAGCCCGGCTTGTAGCCGAGGAACGACCCGTACCGCCGCAGGAAACGGGCGCAGATCGAGTGGAAAGTCCCGCTCCAGATGGACGACGCGGCGGGCCCGACGACCTTCTCCGCCCGTTCGAGCATCTCGCGCGCCGCGCGGTTCGTGAAGGTGAGCAGGAGAATCCGCCCCGGGTCGACGCCCTGTTCGACGAGATAGGCGACGCGGTGCACAAGCGTCCGCGTCTTCCCCGTCCCCGCCGCCGCGAGGACGAGAAGCGGGCCGTCGCCCGCCGTGGCGGCGGCGCACTGCTCGGGATTCAGAAGTTTGGTAAAGTCCGTCATACGCCGTCGGCTCCTACAGGTTGGCGAACGGATTGCACGAGAAGCCCTTGCCTTCGGCAGGCGCGAAACTCGACCGCCGCGCACGGGAAGGCGAGCCGCCCGACGTGCGACCGCCGCCCGCAGAGGCGAAGCCGGGCTTCGACTTCGCCGAAAGCGAGATGCGGTTGCGCGCCTTGTCCACGCCGATCACCGTCACCGTCAGGCGGTCGCCCGCCTTGACGACAGAGGCCGGGTCGGTCACGAAGTTGTCGCTCAGTTCCGAGACGTGCACGAGTCCGTCCTGGTGGACGCCGATGTCGACGAACGCACCGAACGCCGTCACGTTCGTCACCACGCCCTCGAGCTTCATGCCCTCGCGCACGTCGTCGATCTTCGTCACGTCGTCGCGGAACTTCGGCGGTTCGAAGACGGCGCGCGGGTCGCGGCCGGGGCGGATCAGTTCGGCGATGATGTCCTTCAGCGTCGGCTCGCCCACGTCGTCCGTGATGTAGCGGCGCACGTCAATCTTCTTCGCCGCGAGGGAATTGCCCACGAGGTCGCGAACCGACAGCCCCGCATCCGCCGCCATCCGTCCGACGAGCGCATAGCGTTCGGGATGCACGGCGGAGGCGTCGAGCGGATTCTCCGCCCCGCGAATCCGCAGGAAGCCCGCGCACTGCTCGAACGCCTTCGCGCCCAGCCCCTTCACCTTGTGCAAATCTTCCCGCGACTTGAACGTGCCGTTCTCGTTGCGCCATTCGACGATGGACTTCGCGAGCGACGCGCTCACGCCGGAGACGCGCTCCAGCAGCGGTGCGGACGCGGTGTTGAGTTCCACGCCCACGCCGTTCACGCAGCTCACGACGACCTCGTCGAGTTTCGCGCCGAGCAGCGGCTGATGCACATCGTGCTGGTATTGCCCCACGCCGATGGCCTTCGGATCGACCTTCACGAGTTCGGCGAGCGGATCCTGAAGCCGCCGCCCGATCGAGATTGCGCCGCGCACGGTGAGGTCGAGGTCGGGAAACTCCCTGCGGGCGATTTCCGAAGCCGAATAGACCGAAGCCCCCGCCTCGCTCACGCTGACGACGATGATGTCCGTCCGCCCGATGTCCTTCAGCGTCTTCCTGACGAACGCCTCGGTTTCGCGTCCCGCCGTGCCGTTGCCGACGGCGATCGCCTGCGGATGGAACTTCGTCGCGATGAGTTTGATTGCGGCGGCGGCTTCCTCCGGCTTCTGCATGGGGAAGATCACCGTCTTGCCGAGATACTTGCCCGTCGCGTCGAGCATGGCGACCTTGCACCCCGTCCGTATGCCGGGGTCGATGGCGAGCACCGCCTTCTCGCCGAGCGGCGAGGCGAGCAAGAGGTGGCGCAGGTTTTCCGCGAACACCTCGACCGCCGCACGGTCGGCTTCCATCTTCTTCTCGACCGTCACGTCAATCTCGCAACTCGGCGCGAGCAGCCGCTTGTAGGCGTCTTCCGCCGCGAGCCGCACCTGCTCCGCATTCGCCGCGTTCGCGGCGAATCCCGCGCCGTCCGCCTTCTCGACGAGTTCCATCATGCGCTCGACCACGGGCGCGGCGTCAAGGGTGAGTTTCACCCACAGCACCCCCTCCTTCTGTCCGCGTCGAATCGCGAGATAGCGGTGGGAGGGAATCGTCGTAATCGGCTCCTCGAACTCGTAGTATTGCTCGAACTTCGTCGGCTCGGTCGGCTTCGGACTGGCGACCTCGCTCTTCACCACCGACTTCGTGGCGAACGCCTGGCGCACCCAGCCGCGCACGTCCGCCATGTCGGCGATGCGCTCGGCGAGAATGTCGCGGGCATACTGCAAGTCCTCGTCCGCCGCCTCGAACGCCGCGCCGGACCAGATCGCGTCCGCAAGCGGCTCGAATCCCTTCTCCTTCGCGACCTGCGCACGGGTGCGGCGTTTCGGCTTGTAGGGCTGGTAGAGGTCTTCAAGCGCACTCTTCTGCCAGCACGCGGCGATTTTGCCGCGCAAGTCGTCAGTCAGCTTGCCCTGCTCGTCGATGGACTTGAGAATCGTCTCCTTGCGCGATTCGAGTTCGCCGTAGTAGGCGAGGCGGTCTTGGATCTTTCCGATGGCGACTTCGTCGAGGTTGCCGTGCGCCTCCTTGCGGTAGCGGGCGATGAACGGCACGGTGCACCCCTCGGCGAGAAGTTTCTCGACGGCGGCGATCTGCCGCGCGGACGCGCCGACTTCGGCGACCATGCGTGACGTGATTTCCTGATTCATTCTTCTTCTTTTTCTTGCTCGGATTCTGTTTTCTCTGAATATCTGCGGACGACGCCCTCGCGGGGCTCGGCCTCCGGCGGTATGGTCAGCGGCTCAAGCGGGGAATCGTCCGCCGGGAGCGATTGCCACGCCGCACTGTAAATGGGCATTCCCTTCTCGCGAAAGGTCGTCTCGAACTCCGTCCACACCTCCCTCGGTCGCGGCATCGGCTCGACGCGGCGGAAGCGCGAATCCGCCGCGAAGCAGTCGCAGACGACCCCGAAATACTCCGCGTGATCCGTCGCGAACTCCAGTTTTCCGCCGACTTCGAGCCGCTTCCAGAGGGCGTTCAGGAAGAGCGGACCGAACAGGCGGTGGGAGTGGTGGCGTTTCTTCGGCCATGGATCGGGGAAGAACACGTAGACCGTCCGCGCCTGATGGGCGGGCAGGAGATAATGGAAGGTATAGAGGGCTTCGAGTCGCAAAACGTGCGCATTCGAGATTCCAAGGCGGGCGCACTTGCTCTCGAAGCTCCTGACCCGCCCCAGCATCCGCTCGATGCCCAGGAACTCGCATTCGGGATGCACGGCGGCCCGCGCCGTCAGAAAACGCCCCTTGCCGCACCCGACCTCGATTTCAAGCGGACGCGAAGGGACGAATTCCAATGGCTGGCAGGGATCCTTCACGCGGATCACGCACTCTGTCGTCGAAGTCTTCTGCATGGCCGCATATTATACCAAAAAGGCATCGCTCCGGCGGCTCGGTCGGGTGTCGCCCGATCCGCCGCTTCGCGACCAATTCCACCACCCTTATTCAAAGTTTTGGTGCGCACCGTCGGAGGTTTTGGTGCGCACCATTTGTACTTTTGGTGCGCACCAAAAGTTGCTGCGGTGCGCACCAAATGTTCGGGCGGTGCGCACCAAGGGACGACTTTTCACAGAGAAACAGCCGCTAACCCTTAGATAATGCGCACATTTCCGCGATATTACTTCACTTCGACGACGGAAACGGCGTAGCCGGGGAGCGAAACCGCCGCGACGCCCCCTCTAATCGAGACTGCAGCAGTCCCGACAACCGCCTTCCCGACGCGGCGTTTCGCAAGAGACGGATGGGCGACCTTGACTTCCGCCGCGTCCGCCGACCCGTTCACGAGCAGCAGGTAGCGTCCAGACTTCGCATCGCCGAAGACGCGCCCGCGCACCTTCGTCCCCTCGACGGCGAACGATTCCCCGCCCGCCAGCAGCGCGGGGGAGAGGGACTTCATCTCGCCGACAATCTGGGCGAGCGTCTTCTGAAGTTCAGGATTGTTGACGATTCCTTCGCCAACCTTGCCGCCGCCGATCTGCTTCCAGCAATACCAGTAGACGCCGTTCACGCCCTCCGCAAGCGCGAGATACGCCATGCACCGGAACTGCGGCGCTGGCTCGCGCCCGAACGCCTGAAGGACGGCGACGACCGGCCGCCGCCCCTCCGTCGCCTCGCGCAGACGGCGGATGCGCTCCGGCACGTCCGTCACGTCGCCGCTCGCCACGCCGTCCTTGAACGAAATCGGATACGAGTCCACCGCAACGACGTCGCCGTAGAGCGATTGGAACCGCACCGCGCCAATCGTCGCCTGGTCGCAGACAATGAAGGTCGGGCGGTCAGGGTCTCCGTGCATCCGCTCGTTCATCGCCCGCACCTTCGGGATGTCGGCGGTCGTCGGCTCGTCCCAGAGATACCACATCGCCACCGCCGGGTCGGTCGCATACTTG
>CAVFWY010000063.1:0-9495 GCA_963626175.1 Gemmiger sp. | reverse complement strand
GCACGTGCGCGGCGAAGTCGGGGAAGCGGTTGGTGGAGACCTGCCAGTCGCCGCAATAGGCGTAGCCGCGGTTGTTGTCGTCCGTCTGCCAGCCGTCGTCAACGATGAGAACCTTCATGCCGAGTTTCGCCGCCTCGGCGCATTCGGCCTCAATCTCCCTGTCGCTCACGTTCTGATGGAAGGAATACCACGCCGAGTAGAGCGGCTCGAACGCCGCCTCCGGCACGGGCGCGGGATGAAGCGCGGCGGTTTTCGTAATCCACGCCGAGGCATCGGCGATTGCGTCGCCGAAGAACACGTCGCGGCGGTCGAAGCGCAGAACCGTCTCGTAGTCGCGAATCGGGGCTTCCGCCTCGCGGAAGAAGTCGATTTTCCACTCGATGCGGCATCCCTCCTCGCGAAGTCCCGCGTTGAAGTTGACGAGCCTCTTCGCCTCCGAACAGGAAACCGCGAGGCGGTTGCGGTCGCTGTCGTTCAGGAACGCGACAATCGGCTGCCAGCTGCAGAGACGCGACGAGAAGCCACTCGCCCAGTTCGGCGGCATCTTGACATCCTCCGACGCCGTCCAGCGGTGGTGCATGTCAATCTGCGGCACGTCGAAGCGGACGGAGAACTGCGGTGGCGGCAATTCCTTCTCCGCCGCGAGACGAATCTTTAGTTCCGGCACGCCGTCCGCGCCGACGGCAGGCGAGACGGCGAACTTCCATTCGCCCGCGTCCCCGCACTGCACCTCGACAGGACCCACGCCGAGACCGTCGAAAGTCCCCCTGTATTCCGCCGCGCCCGCCGCAAACGCCGCGAACAGAGCAAGCCCCGCCATCATCCGCCCGGCCATTCCCTCGTTCCTCTCGGTTTCTTCAAGTTCGTTATTCATAGCAGACATTATAACATATTGGAGGGGTTCTGTGCAGAGACGGGGGTGAGGTGCGGCGGCGGACGCGGCTCAAATCGGCAGTTTGCGCCGTGCGCCCGGCACGTCCTTCACGAAACGCGGCAGGGCGAGTCCGCCGACGGATTCCGCGCATTTCCGCTCAATCTGCCGCGCCCGCTCGTCCGAAACGCGAAAATGGTCGATGCCCGCGACCGGGTCGCACGTGAAGACGTAGTAGGGGCGGATCCGCGCCGCCGTCAGCACCCGGAAAAGGCGACACATTTCCGCCGCCGAATCGTTCACGCCCTTCAGGAGGACGGTCTGGCAACTGACGGGGATGCCCGCCTCGACAAGCCGCGCCGCCGCCCGCCGCGCCTCGTCCGTCACCTCGTCCGCGCAGTTGAACTGCGTGTTCACCCACACTTTCCCGGAACGGCCGAGCGCCCGCGCAAGCGACGCGGTAATGCGCGGCGGATTGGTGCAGACGGCGCGGGTGCAGACGCGCACGACCTCGACTTGGGGAAGTGCGGCAAAGGCGTTCACGAACGCCATCACCTTCTCGTCGGGCAGGGTCAGGATGTCGCCCCCCGAAAGAAGCACGTCGCGAACCTTCGGGTGCGCTTTCACGTAGGCGACGCACCGCGCCAGATCCGCCGCGCTTTCGACCGTCGCCGTGCGCCCGAAAAGCCCCTGTCGCGTGCAGTGACGGCAGTTCATGAAACATCGGTCGGTCGTCATGACGAGCACGCGGTCGGGGAATCGCTGCTTCAGCCCCTTCACCTTCGAGGCGTGGGAAAGTTCGCCAAACGGGTCTGCCGAATAGGCCTCGGACGATTCGGCGCAGGTCTTCCGCTTCGTCTTCGCATCGTAGACCTGCCGGGCGAAGCGCGGCGATACCGCCGCCAGCCGCCGGGAATAGGGGCAGGCGTATTCGGGAAATCGATTCTCAGTCTTCATTGAAAAGCGTCTGGGGAATGAAACAGAAGGCGAGCGCATGGTCGTTCATCGTGCGGAACGAGACGGGGATGTCGCGTCCCTTCAGTTTGCGGAACGCCTCCTCCCACGCCCCCGTCAGGCGCACGGCAACCGTGCCCGCATCCGCCTGATAGCCGGAAATGACCAGTTCCTTCGGGCTGTAGCGAATGCCCGTGCCGAGTGCCTTTGACACGGCCTCCTTCGCACACCAGAACCGGATGAACGACTGGGACGGATTCACGGCACTCGCCGCGAGTTCCAGTTCCTGGGGCGTGAAGACGCCCGCCGTGAATTCGCCCGAAAGGTCTCGCGACACGGACTCGACGTCCACGCCGATGCGGGCGTTGGTGGCGGCGAGGGCGATGACGAACTGGGAGGTGTGGGCGATGGCGATGTCGAGTTTCAGCTGCAGGTAGTCGTTCCACGCGCCGATGGCATAGGGCTTGCCCGCGTCATCCGCAAAGATCTCGACGTCCGCATCGCTCCAGCGCGCCTGATGGAAGTCCTTCAGGTAGCGCCGCACGGCCTCTTTCGCCGCGATTCGCCCGAAAAGCCACTCCGTTCGCCGCGCCGCCGAACCCGGCATCGTCTTGAACTGGGCGCGTTCCTTTTCGCCCAGCACGATGCACGAAAACGTCTTGAGCCAGATTTCGTCATCGCGCTCGAAGTCCGCATACGGCACGTCCGTGACGTAGGCGGCGGCGACGTCCGCGGACGGGCTGCCGAGCGTCTCCGCCGAAAGCGACTTCGTGACGAAGCTCGTGGCGGGCTGCATGATGAGTTCGCGATACTCCGGACGGATGTATTTCACGATCTCCTCCCATCCGGCGATCGTCATCAGCACGCCGCCGTTGCCGTCCGACACGACGATGTCGCAGAGATGGCTCTTCGGCGTGACGCCCGTCAGGCGCAGGTAGCACTTCACCTTCGCGCCCTCGTTCGGGAGGGGCGCGTGGAATTCGAGCCGGCGCATGCGAAAGGCGAAGGAATAGCGGTCGCGGCTGCGCCACAGGGCGAACGCGCTGACAATCGTCTCAAGCAGAAGAGGATTGACGAGCCACAGGGGGAAGCGCGTGAAGACGACGTTCCCGGAAAGCGGCGGCACCTCCACCTCGTAGTCAAGCCCCGACTCGCTCCACGTCTCGACGAACGAAATGCCGCGCAGACGGCGGCCGTAGCACAGGCGGGAGGGATAGATGTCGCGCCCCGACCAGTGCACCGAACGCGGCTTCACGTTCGGCTTGATGCGAACGGGGACAGGTTCGAGCCTCTTCGCCATCACGAAAGTCGCCTCCATGAGCGGCCACGTGTAGGCGCTGTCGGGTCTGTCGTCCCTCAGCTGAACCTTCACGGCGGCGAGGTCGGGGTTTCCCGAAGCGACGCGCTCGGCCCGCATGAAGAGCGTCAGCTCCCCGCCCTCGAACGGCGTCATCCGGCGGTTCACCAAGTCCTCGATGGCGCGGAGTTCGCGGTTCGGCACGACCATCGCGGCGACTTCGGCCATCACCTCGGCCGCCACGGGGATCGGCAGCAGCACGAGTCCCCGCAGGTTCGGATAGGCGTAGGAAAGCTGGCTGTTGCCGAGGGCGAAGTCGGCGATGAACGGCGCATCGGAAAGGCGGAAGGTCTTGCGCAGTTCGAGCGAGACGCCGGGCGTGGAGTCGATGACGTCCGCGTCGGAGACGAGCGGATTCATCGCGCCCGAATCGAACTGGCGGCCGCGGCGTTCCCGCGCCGCGACGGCCGCCGCCCGCGCCGCCGCCCGACCGCCGCGTCCCTTCGGCTCGGAGGGGACCGCCATGCCGTGCAGAGGCGTTCCGTCCGAGAGAAGCGTCATGCGCGGGAAGGCGCGCGAAAGCCGCATCTCCGTCTCGCGCCGCTCGCCCGGCACGAATGCCGAATCGAAATCGACCTTCCGTGCGCCGCGCACGAGATATTCCGTTGAAATGTCGAACGTCGCGCCCAGTGCCGCGAGCTGGGCGAGCGCGTGCTGAATCTGCGGAATGCCCCGGCGGTGGATCGAGTTCAGCGCAATCGCCGCGTGCTCCGCACACCGCAGCGCATCGTCCGCCGCGCTCGCCATCAGCCCGCGCGGCCCGACCTCGAGGAAGACGCGATAGCCGTCCTCATACATCCGCCGAACCGTGTCGCCGAAGCGGACGGGCTTCGTCCAGCGGCTCGCGACGTCTTCGCGCGCCTTCCGAAGGCTCGAGGGCAGCAGTTCCGCCGTGGCGCACGAATAGACTTCGCAGACCGGATCCTTGCGAATCCACCCGCTTGCGAACTTGCGGATCGCCGGCACGAGCTTCTCGCAGGCGGGCGTGTTGAACGGACGGTTCAGCGCGAGCGTCATCGCGCGTATGCCCGCCGCCGTGAAGGCCATCATCGCCATCTCCTCGAAGTCCTTCGCAATCGCATACGTCTTCTGCCGGGGGGAAAAGTCGATCGCGAGCGTAACCTTCCCCTTCGGAAAGGACGCCAGAACCTCGTCGGCCTCGCCCTCGCGCCGCAGGAGAAGCGTGACCATCGCCGTTTCTGGAAGCCCCGCATGGTCGACGGCCTTGTCGACGATCTTGTAGATCTCGCGAATCACGCGGATGCGGTCGGGACGCGGCGGATTCAGACCCGCCGCGCCGGAGCGGATGGTCGCCGCGAGTTCGCCGCCGCCGAAGCCGACGACGCCCTGCGGCTCGATGCCGATCCTCCGCATCAGCCGCGTCAGGGCGACGCACCCCGCATAACTCGCCACCAGCGCCTGGGCGTAGGCCCCCGAACTGAATGCATCCGCGTCGTGACGGTAGTGGGCGGCCGGCGGGAAGATGAAGTCCGACGGCGTGAACGCGCCCCCGTTCTGCACGAGCGCCTCCTCCAGTTCGTCAAACGCGCCCCTGCACTCGGGATAGGCAATCGCAAGGTCACGCATCATGTCCGGATAGAACGACATCGCCCCCGGATAGAGGAACGCGAGCTTCCCCCTGCTGCCGGGACCGAGAAGATGGTCGCGGAAGTAATAAGTGCCGCTCTTGTCGCGAAGCCGGCGGACGGACCCCGCGCCCAGCCTGTCGCGCGCGGACGAGAGCCGCGCACGCAGGTCGGCAACCGTCTCGGCGACAATGGCAATCGTCGCCGCCCCCGTCGTCAGCGAACACGTGTAGGCGACGTCCGCCAGCGAAATCTCCGGCACGCGGTCGAGAAAGCCGATTGCGCGCGTCATCTCGGCGACGAGCGCGGCCTCGTCCGCCGCACGCAGAATCACGAGTTCCGTCATTGGCGAACCTCCGGTTCCTCCTCAAGGATGATCGCGGCGGCGCGACCGCCGGCGGAAGCCGAGCCGACCGGATTGTGCGGGTCGAAGTTCACGCCGAGAACGGCCGCCCGCCGCGGATTCGCACTGTCGCCCGTGATCCACGGACGCGCCGAATCCAGCAGATACGCGCTCGAGCCGACGCTTGCCAGCGCCTCCAGCGGATAGTCAACCTCCACCTGCGGCGGCAGCACGCGGTGATAAAGCGCAAGCGCCGCCTTCACGACGCTCGCGGACATCGCCGCCCGAAGCGTGTGACCGATGTTGCCCTTCACCGAACCCACGCCGACGAGCGAACCGCCGGGACGGTGTTCGCCCCACAGTTTCTGTATCGCGGCGATCTCGCGGGCTTCCGAAGCGCCAATCCCCGAACCGTCCGCCTCCACAAGGCCGATTGTGTGTGCGGCGACGTTCGCCCGCTGCATCGCACGGGAGAGAATCACCGAATAGTCGTCGTCGGGATTGTGCCCGATGGCAACCGTGCGGATGAGCGCATAGATGCGGTCATGGTCGCGCAGGGCGTCCTCGCGGCGCTTCAGCACGAAGAACGCACCGCCCTCGCCGGGTATCGTGCCGTCCTGGTCGCGGGCGAACGGCTTGAGTTCCGTTCGCGTCGAGAAGTCCACTTCGCCCGAAAGCCCCTCGAGATAGGCGCGGCTGAGCGGCGGCGTCAGCGAACCCACGAGCGCCGTGTCGGCGTGGTATTCCTGCAAGTCCGCGACGGCATCCATCAGAATCGCCGCACCCGTGAGAATGCCCGCGTCCATGATCGTCGCCGCACCCGTGAACGAACACTCCCGCGCAATCCACGAGACGAAGCGATAGCCCGAACCGAGCAGGAACGACGCGGCATCTGGCACGGGCAGGGACTCCACCAGTTTCCCCTTCACCGCGTCCATCGCCTCCTCCCGCGCCTGTGGGAAGAAGCGGCGGATGATGTCGAGCGTCTGGTCGAGGAACGCCGTGTGCTGAAGCCAGTTCACGGTCGAGGAATTGAACGGCGGCGCATAGCCGAAGCGCACGGATCCGCGAATCGGCTCGCGCGAATGCGGACGGATCGACGCATCCGCCAGCGCATCGAAGGCCAGTTGCGTGGCAAAATAGAGGTCCTGGTTCTCACCGGCATTCACCTGCCGGGGGAAGTTCTGCATCGACGGAACGCACGAATAGAGGTCTCCGAGCTGACCGATCCGCGTCGGATACGGACTGTTGAAGACGTTGTGCTGACCAAACGGAATCTCGACGTCCAGCCCCGGCACGGACAGCATGCTGCGCCGCCGCATGATGACATCCCAAAAGGCTTCGGGCGTCGGACATCCGGCGAAACGGCAACTCATGCCGACTATGGCAATCGCATTTTCCATCAACTGCCGTTAGTATATCATAATTTGCGGGGCGGTGTCGCCTCCGCATTCTCGCGCTTCGCCTTCGCCGCCTCGATAATCCGCCTGAGACGCTTCAGTTCCGCCTCGCGCACCCCGCGCCGTTCGTAGTCGCCATCTGCCATTACGCCCTCCCCTTGCGATGAAAAAGATAGGTCAGGGCGACGGCGAAACGTTCAACCATCACGCCACAAAAGAGAATCGGATGGCGGACGATTCGCCGCCATTTGCCGCGCTCAACGAAGACCCCGACGAACCGATAGAGGGGCGAAAACTGCCGACGGACGGCGGGATGCCCCGCCCACTTCGCCCGATAGGCGTCCATCCCCTTCGTGTAATACGCCTTCTTCTCCAGCATCCGCGCAAGCGTCAGCTGCCTTTCGTTGTGAATCAGGTGGTGCTGCAGCACCGCGCACTTCACCCCAAGCGCGAGAACGCGGATGTCGAGTTCCCAGTCCTCGCCGCCCGGCAGAAGGTTCTCGTCGTATCCGCCCGTCCGCTCCAGCACGTCCCGACGGAAAAGCCGTAGTGCGTCGATGCACGTGCCATCGTAGAATCCGCGCTCGAAGTTGCGCACCCTTACACGAAAGCCCGTCCCCGTGCGCACTTCGGGAATCCACCACGCGGCGATCTCCGACTCCGCCGTCTTCTCAAGAATCTCCCCGACCGTCTCGGACGGGACAATCATATCCGCGTCGAGAATGAGCACCCACTCGCCACGAGCCTTTCGCCAACCAAAGTTCCGCTGGGCGCACCGTTCAGGCCCGCACTCGCAGACCGCCGCGCCGTTCGCGGCGGCGATTTCGCGCGTCGCATCCGTCGATCCGTTGTCGACGACAATCACCTCCGCCGCGCCCGATTCGAGAGCCGCCCCGAAAGAACGAACGCAGGCGGCGATATTCGCCGCCTCGTTCCGTGTCGTCACAACAACCGATAGGCGTGGAGTCGTCAAACGTTCCACTCCTCGGTTTTCGCCGTCTGCTCGACCGGCTTGGAGTAGACTTCCTTCTCGTCCGGCGGCGGGGCTTTCGGTTCAAGGGCGTTCTCGAACGTCGGGAGTTTGCGCTGGGGGCAATCCTCCTTCACGTAGGCGGGCGCACCCGAACCGGTCGTGGCGTTGGCGATGCCCGTCAGGGCCGCCGCCGCCGCACGCTCCTCGTCCGTTACGGCCTCACGCGCATCCACGGCGGCGCGCGCCGCCGAATCGACCTGCCCGAGTTTCGTCCCCCGCGCCGGCAAATCCTTGAGCAGGGGATCGTCGTCCTGAATCATCGTGCACTTGAGCGGCTCCTTGATGAACGCCTCGATCTCGGGAATGGCGAAGGATTCGTCTTCGTCCGCGAAACTGATGGCGATGCCCGTGTTGCCCGCCCGACCCGTGCGCCCGATGCGGTGCACGTAGTCCTCCGCCTCGTAGGGGAAGTCGAAATTGATGACGTATTCGATGTCGTCCACGTGAATGCCGCGCCCGGCGACGTCCGTCGCCACGACAATCCGAATCTCGCCGTCCCGGAAGGAGTCGAGAACCTGCAGACGCTTGTTCTGGTTCACGTCGCCGGAGAGCATCTCCACGCGAACGCCGCGAATCTTCAGCGACTCGTAGACGTCCTCGGTCGTCGACTTGCGGTTGCAGAAGACGATCGTCCGCGCATCGGGGTGCAGGGCGATGTGGTTGAAGAGAACCTTGAACTTGTCGGCGGCGCGGATGATGTAGACGACCTGCCGCACGGTGTCCGTCGCATTCGTCTCGCTGGCGACCTCCGCCTTGTAGGGCTCGTTCATCCACTGCATCGCGAGATTCATCACCGTGTCGTTCAACGTGGCGGAATAGAGCATCGTCGCCCGCTTGTCCTTCGGCGGAAGGCGCGACATGATCCGCCGCACGTCGGGGATGAAGCCCATGTCGAGCATACGGTCGGCCTCGTCGATGACGAGCGTATCAACGTGCGAGAGGTCGATGACGCGGGACTTCACGAAGTCGAGAAGCCGCCCCGGCGTCGCCACGAGAAGGTCGACCGGCGCATCCAGCACTTCCTTCTTCTGGCGGTCGTAGTCCATTCCGCCGTAAATCGCGAGACACCGCAGATTGCAATACTTGCCGATTGCGTCCGCATCCTTGCAGATCTGAATCACAAGTTCGCGCGTCGGCGCGAGAACGAGTGCGCGGGGCGTGCCGCCCGTCTTCGCGCGGCTCTCCGGCGTCCGCAGGTAGCGCGTGAGGATGGCGACGAGAAACGCCGCCGTCTTGCCCGAACCCGTCTGGGCCTTGCCGGCGATGTTCTTCCCGGCGAGCGCCTGCTCGAGCGAAAGCGCCTGAATCTCCGTGCAATACTTGAAGCCCAGGTCCGCAATGCCGTGCATCACCTCGCCCGGCAGATCGAAGTCGTGGAAACGCTTCTTGCCCTCGAGCGGCTCGACCGCAAAGGTGGCAGGATCCCATGCGGCGTGAGCGGCACGACGCGCCTCGAGCTCCGCCTGCGAGACTTCGCCGCCCGGACGCATCTGGTCCGCCGCCGTATTGACGGGCGCGGGCCCGCGCCGATTGCGGCGACCGCCGCGCCCGTCGCGCCCGTCGCGCCGTTCGCCGCGACTGCCGCCGCGCGAACCGCCGTTGCGCGCCGGCTGATCGCGCCGCGTGCCGCCGTTTTGCGGACGCGAACCGCCGTTCGCACGCCCGCCGTTCCCCTTCGCACGCGACTGCTGCCCATTCTTCTGCCCCTGCTTCTGCTGTTTCGGACGGCTTCCGCTCTGCCCGTTTCCGCCGCGACCCTTGCCGCCGGCGCGTCCGCCGTCCTTCTTCTGGGAACGGCCGCCACCGAGCGCCGTCACGATCTTCTTGAGAAAACCAAATGCCATATCAAACCTGAATTGAAACGTGATACACACGACGCAAGAGCCAAAACCGTCTGCGTCGGAAAAGAAAGCGACGGCGGCGAATCTGCCGCCGTCGCTTGCACCGCGAT
>CAVFWY010000062.1:0-9658 GCA_963626175.1 Gemmiger sp. | reverse complement strand
CGTGGCGGACGGCTGGGGAGTCCGGCGCGAGGGCGAAGTTCTTGCTCGCCTCGTCTGCGAACGGCCGCGCCACCTTGAGCGGATTCGTGCCATACATCGGTCCGCCGTAGAAGGCGTTGTCGTGGACGTCGAGATCCTTGCCCGGTTCCCAGGTCACCCCGCTGTCGGCCATCGACAGGAAGAGGCAGTTCACGACCTCAACGTCCTTCGGCTTGTAGGTCTTGCGCCAGAGCCACACCTGGTTGACGAGCGTGACGTGGGCGAAGAGGACGTTCTCCATCTCGTCCGAATACTGGCTGCGGTAGACCGCGCCCTTGCGCAGTTCGAACGAGACGTTGACGAACGCGCTGTCGCGCAGCCGGACGCCGAAGAGTCCCTGGCAGACCGCGTCGGCCCCGGAGACGTTGTAGAGGATGACGTCGTGCGCCCACTTCGGCGGGCGGGCGTATGACTGGTGGAAGTCGGGGTGCGCGGCGGTCGGGCCGCGGTCGATGTCCCACGCCTTGCAGTTGACGACAAGCCCCGCGCCCGACCAGACGTCGGAGGCGATCTTGTGGACGCTGTGGCCGCGCACGAGCTGCGCGTTGCAGCCGTTGTTCATCTCGGTCGTCTCGCCGCCCGTGACGTAGGCGGTGATGGCGTGGCCGAAGGCGTTCACGCCGCCGACCCAGCGTCCCTTGCGGTTGCTCATGCGGCAGTCCTCCACCCAGCACACCGTGCCGCGCTTCAGTCCCGAGAGAATCGCCGCGTACTTGCCTTCCGCCTCGACGAAGAGATCGACGCCCTTGAAGTGGAGCTTGTCCGCGATGCGTCCGCCCGAGACGGCGACGTCGTCCCGCGCCACGCCGGGTGCGGCGGCGATCGTCGTCCAGTAGGGTCCCGGCGCGGCGAAGCCGACGGGCGAGTAGACGCCCTTGTAGAGGTAGACCGTGCCGCCGTTGCGGACGCGCTTCGACGCGGCGGCGAGCGTCTTGAGGGGCTTCTTCGCCGAGCCTTCCGCCGCGTCGTCGCCGTTGACGGAATCGACGTAGACCTCCCCGCCGACGGAGAGGCTGCCCTTCGCGTTGGCGTAGAGGAGGAGGTCGGGAAGCTGGTGGGTGTCGGTGGGCGAGCCGAGCGCGGTCACCCTGGCGGAGAGCGTCACGGGCCCGTCGGGGAACGCGGCGGGGTCGAGGGGCATCACGTATTCCCAGACTCCCGTGCGGTCGTTGAATTCGGGCTTCTCGGCGGTGTGGCGCAACGCGCCGTTCGCGAAGAACTCGACCTTCACGCCGGACTTGTGGAACGCGCAGACCCCGGCCTTGAAGACTTTATCGAAGCGCTGGTTCGGGATCACGTCCCACCGTGCGATGGGTCGGGCGGCGAAGGCCTGCGCCGCCGCGAGAAGGGCTGCTATGAGAATCGTCAGTCTGTTCATTTCCTTTCCTCCACTGTTGCCGTCCCTCGGTCGGGGACGATTTCGGCGATTGCATACGGCGCACCCTCGTGCGTCATGAAGCGGCACGGCACTTCCGCGCCGTTCTGCCGCGCCTTCGCGCCCTTCCAGCCGTTCGGCAGGCGCACCTTCACGGAGAGCGGGAAGTCGAACACCTCGTCCTTCATCCTGTCCGTGAGCGTGATGACGACGCGCCCCTTCTCCATTCGCGAGGAGAGTGTGGCTGAGTCGCGCTCCTGACCGTATTTCATCACGTCGTCGTAGCGGCAGACCCAGAGGCGGTCGTCCTTCAGCGAGGCGATGTAGCGCACTTCCTTCTCGACGGTCTCGGCGTTCTTCTTCCGCGCCTCGGGGTTGCGCCCGGCGTGGACGAAGTGGTAGAGCACGACGTTGAGGCCGCGCTTGAGATCCTTCATGCCCCGCACCCACTTCGGTCCCTCGTTCGCCTCGCCGAACGCGACCATGTCGACGACGCCGCGCTGGCCGCTGCCTTTGTTGGTGTGGGCGTAGCTGATCTTGTTGGCGGGGGAGGGCACGCCCTTCACGCCGCGCGAGGCGATCGCGTATTTCGTCGAGATGTCGGTGTGGGCGTCGCCGCTCGGATAGGCGAGGCAGCAGGCGTAGTTGTTCGTGACGTTGTCGTTGATCGCCTTGAGCGAGTCGCGGTACATGACGGTCAGCTGCTCGTCTGTGAGGAGCACGGTGTTTGGCTTGCGCTTCTTCGGCGGCGGGTCGGAGCGGTGATTCGTCGTGTGGCTCTGGATCGAGTGGCCGAGGTTCGCGAGCTTCTGGAAGTTGTCCCACGTGCCGTTGAAGCCGCCGTTGGGCGCGCCCTTCGGCTTCACGCCGCCCGTGACGACGAACCACGTCGCCTTGATGCCGAGCTCGCTTGTGAGGTTGATCCACCACTCGTGGTCGGGGGCGCAGTTGTCGTCGATCGTGATCGCGCAGGCGGCGAAGCGGTCGTCGTGCCAGAGGCAGACGTCGGCCTCGCCGGGCGCGGCTGGCCACACGCGGTCGTTCGGCACGGCGAAGCGTCCGGCGGAGGTCGCGGGATACGGAAGCGTGAGCAGCTGCCGGTCGTCCGCCGACGGGCGGTCGTTCGGTGTTGCTGCCGCGCACGATAGAATGGTCGCGGAAGCCGCGACAAAAAACAATTTGTTCACCATGGTCGGAATTGTATCACACCGACCGCGATTCTCACAATGACGAATGACCGACACTCTCTTGCGAAGTTGCGACACGGCGGCGCACGGGCGTTCCGTGTCGTGCCTCCGTCATCGTCTCGCCGAAGGCCTTCTTGAAGGTGTAGGCGCAGTGCGAGAGGTCGGAATAACCGCACCGCCGTGCGATTTCGGCGAAGGGGAGGTCGGTATCCGTCACGAGCCGCCGCAGCACGCGGGTGCGGCGGTCGCGGAGAAGCGTCGCGATGTTCAGCCCCTCGGCGTGGAAGTGCCGTTCGAGCGTCCGCGCGGTCACGCCGAGCGTGGCGGCGACTTCGGCGACGGTGAGCCCGAGGTCGCCGCCGCGCTTCGCGATTGTCGCGAGCGCCGTCGCCACCGTCGCGTTCTTCGCGGCGGCGAGCATCGTCGAGCCGCGCTCCATCACCGAGACGGGCGCGAAGGTCGTCTCGACGCGGGGCGCGGCGGGATCGCGCAACCGCTTGTCGAGGAGTTCCGCCGCGATTCGCCCCGCCGTGCGGTCTTCGCGGCTGATGGACGAGAGTTCCGGGTGCGTCGTCCCCACGACGAAGAGATCGTTGTCCACGCCCAGTACGGAGAGGTCGTCCGGCACGGAAATGACGCATCCCGTGGCGCGGTTGAGCACCTCCCGCGCATCCTCGTCGGTCACGGCGAAGAGCGCGGTCTGACGCGGCAGTTCCGCGAGGGCGACTTCGAGGTCAGGGGCGGAGGCGACGAGTTCCTTCACGGGGAAACCGGCGGACTTCACCGCTTGCACGAAGGCCGTGCGCCGCTGGATGCCCCACGCCAACTCCTTCTTTCGCCCGGCGAATGCGAAGGAGGTGTAGTGGCGGTCGAGGTAGAAGTTGGCGGCGAGGCGACCGATGGCGGCGTTGTCGCACGAGATCGCGTCGCAGGTGGCGAGGAACGATCCTTCGGGGCGCGTCTCCGGTTCGGGGTCGATCAGCACGGTCGGCACGTGGAGGGCTTCGAGCCGCCGCGCAAGCGCGACGTCCGAGAGGCGGGCGATGACGGCGTCCACTTGTGCGCCTTTCGCGACGGCGGCCCCCAGGTCGGAAGGGCCGCCCTGAATCAGCGAAATATCCCAGTCGGACGACTCGTGCACATAGTCCATCACACCGAGAATCATCTCTCGGGAGACGTGGTGCGACGACTCGAGGAGAATCGCCACGCGGGGGATGGATGAGCGACTGGAACTCATGACATCTATATTATACCAAAAAAGAAGACGCTACGGCGGCTCGGTCGGGTGTCGCCCGATTCTCCCGATCACCACGGCTATCACCCCAACCCATTACAATTCGCCTTCACCGACAGAATCCGACGTTCAGCCCCCATAAGTTGCCGAAACGAACGCAAACGCGCGGATTTGTCCCAGTTGACACCCATATTTCCGTTTTGATATAATCCCCGCGTTCTAAACAAACAATCCCACAATCCTGACAAGGAGGTTCTGAAATGGTTAGCGGAAGTCTGGTGTTCTTTGCAATCGTGGCGCTCATCGTCCTCGTGGCGATCATCAAGACGGCGGTCATCGTGCCGCAGAAGACGGCGTACATCGTGGAGCGGCTCGGCAAATATCGCTGCACGCTCGAGGCGGGCTTCCACATCCTCATCCCCTTCTTCGACCGCGTCGCCTACAAGCACACGCTGAAGGAACAGGCGATCGACGTGCCGCCCCAGCAGTGCATCACGAAGGACAACATCGCCGTGGACGTGGACGGCATCCTCTACATGCAGGTGATGGATCCCGCGAAGGCGAGCTACGGCATCGGCAACTACCTCTTCGCGACAACCCAGCTCGCCCAGACGACGATGCGCTCCGAAATGGGCAAGCTCGACCTCGACCGCAGTTTCGAGGAACGCACCTCCATCAACGCGGCGATTGTCGCGGCGGTCGACAAGGCGAGCGACCCGTGGGGCATCAAGGTGACGCGCTACGAAATCAAGAACATCACGCCGCCGCAGACGATTCGCGACGCGATGGAAAAGCAGATGCGCGCCGAACGCGAGAAGCGCGCGATGATTGCGGAGTCCGAGGGCGAGCGTCAGGCGAAGATCAACCGCGCGGAGGGCGAACGCCAGCAGGCGATCGCGCTTTCGGAAGGCGAGCGTTCGCGGCGAATCAACGAGGCGGAGGGCAAGGCGAAGGAAATCCTGCTCGTCGCCGAGGCGCAAGCCGCCGGCATCGAGAAGGTCGCGACGGCCATCAGCGGCAAGGGCGGCCTCGAATCCGTCAACATGCAGCTCGCCCAGATGTATCTCACCCAGTTCGGCAACCTGGCGAAGACGAACAACTCGATGATCATCCCGTCGAACCTGGCGGATGTCGCGGGCATCCTGAAGGCCTGCACGAGCGTCGTCCGCAAGACGGAAGGCTGAAGCATTCAATCTCAAAAAGGACACATTCAGAATGAAACCGACACTGGTTGTTTTGGCGGCGGGCATGGGCTCGCGCTATGGTGGGCTCAAGCAGGTGGATCCCGTCGGGCCTTCGGGCGAGGCGATCCTCGACTATTCCGTGTTTGACGCGGTGCGCGGCGGCTTCGGCAAGGTCGTCTTCATCATCCGTCACGACTTCGAGGCGGAGTTCAAGGAGAAGGTCGGCAGGAAATACGAGGGGCTCGTGCCCGTCGAATACTGCTATCAGGACATCAACGACCTCCCCGCGCCCTACACGGTTCCGGCGGGACGCACGAAGCCGTGGGGCACGGCGCATGCGACGCGGGCGGCGCGAAAGGTCGTGCGCGAGCCGTTCGCCGTCATCAACGCGGACGACTTCTACGGGCGCGATGCCTTCGCCAAACTGGGCGCGTTCCTCTCCGACGCAAAGCCGATGCACTTCGCCATGGTCGGCTACAGGCTGGCGCTGACGCTGAGCGAGAACGGCTCCGTCGCGCGCGGCATTTGCGACGTCGCGGCGGATGGCTCGCTGAAGAGCGTCACCGAAATGACGAAGATTGTCCGCACGGCGGACGGGGCGGAGAACCGCGAAGACCCCGAACGTCCCGTGAAACTGACGGCGAAGAAACTCGTCTCGATGAACCTCTGGGGCTTCACGCCCGAACTCTTCGACGCCCTCGAAGCCCGCTTCCCCGAATGGCTGGCGGTGAACGGCGCGAAGGAAAAGAGCGAATGGTACATCCCGTTCGTCGTGGACGAACTCATCCACGAAGGCAAGGCGGACTGCAGGGTTCTGCCGACGGAATCGAGTTGGTTTGGCGTGACCTATCGCGAGGACAAGCCCTTCGTGATGGCGGAGATCAAGAAACTCGTCGATTCGGGTGAGTATCCTCCAAAGCTGTTTTGACCTGATCTGGCCGCGGACGTGCGCGATCTGCGGCAACCCGGTCGACCGTCCGGCGCGGCACGTCTGCTCGTCCTGCCTGATGCGGATTCCGTTCGTCCCGCAGACGGGATGCTGTGAAGTCTGCGGACGGGCGGTTGTCGGGCTTGAGGGCGACTATCTCTGCGAAGATTGTTCCGGCTCGGAACGCCCCCTCTTCGACCGTGCGGCGAGTGCCTTCCGCTTTGAGGGAAAGGCGCGCGAGATGTTGCTCGGCTTCAAGTTCAACCGCCGCCTCTGGCTTCGGGACGATTTCGTCGACTGGCTGGAAGCCGCCCTCCGGGCGCGGTTCGACGACGCGGCAATCGACCTCGTCCTGCCCATGCCGACGACGCTCTTTCACCGGGCGGATCGCGGCTACAACCAGTGCGCCTATCTCGCGAAACCCCTTGCGCGGCGAATCGACCGCCTTTATCGTGCGAACGTCCTCCGCCGCACGGGTCATCCCAGGCGGCAAAGCGACCTTTCCGAGGAAGCGCGCCGCGAGAACGCGAAGGAGACTTTCGCCGTGCGCCATCCCGAATTCGTGCGCGGTCGCACGGTTCTCGTGGTGGATGACGTGATGACGACGGGCGCAACCCTCTCCGAATGCGCCCGAACGCTCAAGGATGCCGGGGCATGGCGCGTCTGGTGCCTCACCCTCGCCCGCTCAATTCGCAATTGAATCGGCAGCGTGCCGCCCGAGGATTCGGCTGCCGCCCGTTCGGCGGATGACTTCGGCGGCCGTCTCGCGCCCAACTCCCGCAACGGCGGCGACCTCCTCCGCGGTTGCGCGCGAAATGCCGCGAATCGTGTGGAAATGCCGCAACAACTTCACCTTCTTCGCTTCGCCGATGCCGGGAATCTCGTCCAGCACGGATTCGCGTATTGTCCGCTCGCGCAAGTTCCGGTGATAGGTGATGGCGAAGCGGTGAGCCTCGTCGCGCAGGCGGGTGCACACGAAGAGAGCCTGGGAATCGCGCGGCAGAAGCAGGTTGTCGCGTCCGTCGTCAAGCACGATTTCCTCCTGTTGCTTGGCAAGCCCCACGGTGGGGATGTCGGTGACGCCGATTTCGGCGAAGGCGGCGCGGGCCGCCCGCAACTGGGTGATGCCGCCGTCGCAGATGAACAGGTCGGCTCGCGGCGAAGTCCCGAGGAGCGTCGAATCGGGCCCGTATCGCCGCCGCACGACTTCCGCCATGCTCAAGGGGTCGTCCGCGCCGATGACCGTCTTGATCTTGAAGTGACGGTAGAACCGGCGGTCGGGAAGTCCGTCGCGGGCGACGACCATGGACGCGACGGAGTGGGTGCCGAAGAGGTTCGAGATGTCGACGCATTCGATGATGCGCGGCGGTTTGGCAAGTCCGATCGCCTCGGCAAGTTCGTCGAGCCCCCGAAGCGCGTCCTGTCGGCGCATCTCGGGGGACTTTCGGACGAAATGCGCCTTCGTCATCTCCCGAAGCGCGGCAATCGTGTCGCGGTAGCGCGCGGCGGTCTCGAAGTCCTTCGCCTGCGCGGCGGCACGCATCTTCTCCTCGACCTCCGCAAAGACTTCCGGCCGCTTCCCCTCAAGAAAGGCGCAGGCCTCGTCGAAGCGGGCGTGATACTCTTCGGGAGTGACGCGCCCGAGGCAGGGCGCGGAACAGGTGCGGATTACGTCGGCAAGGCAGTGCCGGTGGCATTCCGCGTCCGGATGCAGGGTGTCGCATTCGCGGATGCCATAGCGCTTTTCGACGAAATCCTTCGCCGCACGAACGACCGGACTGGAGGGAAACGGCCCGAAGTGCCGCGCCCCGTCCTCGCGGACGATGCGCACGCACGTGAAGCGCGGCCAGGGTTCAGAAGGGTCGGCACGCAGGGCGAGATAGCGCTTGTCGTCCCGCATGAGGATGTTGAAGTGGGGCTTGTGCCTCTTGATGAGCGAGGCTTCCGTCAGCAGAGCCTCCGCCTCGTTCTTCACCGTCATGAATTCGAAGTCGTAGACGGTATCGACCATCGAGCGCACTTTCGGCGGATGCCGCGCCCCCGGACGGAAATAACTCGAAACGCGGCGATGCAGATCCTTCGCCTTGCCGACATAGATGATGACGCCCCGGCGATCTCGCATGAGATAGCAACCGGGGCGATGGGGAACGGACTTCAGCCGCTCGCGCAGGAGTTCCGTCATTTTGCCGCGTCGGCCAGCTCCTTCGCCGGCTCGGAATCCTCCTTCTTCTCGGATTCGCGCTCCTCCTTCTCGCCCTCGATGAGCCCCTTCTTGAACTCGCCCTTCGCCTTGCCGAGCGAACGCGCAAGCTCGGGAATCTTCTTTGCGCCGAACAGGACGGCGATCAGAACGACGACAATCAGCACTTGCCAGATACCAGGTCTCATATCTTCTATTCTCCTTTACATAGGGTTTGGGGATAATATACCGAAAATCGCCGCGAAAATCAAGTGCGGCGGTATGGTATAATATGGGCATGCAGACAAGCGGGACAGAACGCGGCGTTCTGGTCGGGACGTATCGGCCTGAAAATGCGGCGTGGATTCGGGCGCGGCGGCTCTACAACCTGCCGATTTCGTCCATGGGGTCTGACCCCATGGACGAAAACATGTTGATAACTCGGGCGGCGAAGGCGTATGGGCGGTTCGCGGCGGAGTTTCGCGAGGTCGTCGATGGCGCATGGCTGAAGGCGAACGGCTATTCGGTCGCGAAAACGCCACACGGCAAGCGGTATGCGCTCCTCGCGCTTGGCGAGAAACTGAGCGCGGCGAAGGTGCTTTCCGATCCGACGGCGGAGGTCTGGGTCTGCTCGTCGCGCTGGACGGGCAAAATCGACGCGGACTTCTATTCGCGACCCCTTCCCGCATGCGACGGGAGGTCGATTCCCAACCTCTTCGAGAAACTGCGCCCCTACTTCCGCAAGTGGAAGTCGGCGCAGGCATTCAACCCCGTGCAGATGGATTTCTTTGAGATGATAAGCAATGTGAAGGGACTTCATCAAAAGACGACGACGACGGACTGCGACCACTCGACGATGCGGTTCATCGACCTCTTTGCCGGGATTGGAGGGATTCGCACGGGCTTCGAACAGGCTTGTGCCGACAAGGGCATCAAGTCGATGTGCGTGTTCACCTCGGAGATCAAGCCGCACGCCATCGAAGTCCTCCGCCAGAACCACCCGAGCGAGCACATCCACGGCGACATTACGAAGGTGGATGCGAAGTCGATTCCCGACTTCGACGTCCTGCTGGGCGGCTTTCCCTGCCAGGCGTTTTCCGCCGCCGGTAAGCGACTCGGTTTTGAGGACACGCGGGGGACGCTCTTCTTTGACGTGGCGCGAATCATCAAGGAGAAGCAACCGCTCGGCTTCATCCTCGAAAACGTTGAGGGGCTCGTCAACCACGACAAGCGAGAGGCAACGGCTGAATACGGGCGCACACTTGAAGTCATCCTGGCGACCCTTGCGGAACTGGGCTACAAGGTCGCGTGGCGCGTCCTCAACGCCCGCGACTTCGGCGTGCCGCAAGACCGCAAGCGCATCTACATCGTCGGCGCGAAGTCCGCGACGCCCGACCTGACTGACTTCAAGCCGCGTCATTCGTCCGTCGGGAAAGTGCTGGAGCATGGGATGCCGACCGCACGAACCCCCTTCATCGACAAGTTGCTCGCCCACTATTCATTGAAGGAATTGGCGGGGAAGTCCATTAAGG
>CAVFWY010000061.1:0-9683 GCA_963626175.1 Gemmiger sp. | reverse complement strand
CATATCAGGCGGTGTCTCGAGCGGCTCGCGCCTCTCGCGCCGCGCAACGTCTTTGTCGTCGATTGCTTCTCGACGGATGGGAGCGACAAGATCGCCGCCGAGATGGGTGCGAAAGTCGTTTACCACGCCTGGCCGGGGCAGTACGCCAAGCAGTTGAACTGGGCTCTCGACAACCTGCCGCTCGAATCGACCTGGATCCTGCGCCTTGACGCGGACGAATACCTCTATCCCGAGACGTGTGCGGAGGTGCGCGAGCTGGTCACGTCGGGCGGCTTGCCGTCCGACGTGACCTCTCTCTCTCTCTCTCGCGCGCGAGTATTCCGTGGGCGCCGCATCCGCTTCGGCGGCACCGCCCACATCCCGATGGTGCGCTTCTTCAAGCGCGGCATCGGACGCTGTCAGGATCGGGCGATGGATGAGCACATCGAGACGAGCGAAGGGCGCGACAGGAGGTTGAAGGGCGAGTTCGCGGACGACAACCTCAACTCGATGGACTGGTGGCGCGAGAAGCATCGCGGCTACGCGAAGCGCGAGGCGCGGGATGCGCTCGCGTTCCAGCGCGGCGAACTGCGCTTCAAGCCCTCAAAGGAGGCGTATTACAAGATGCCGCGCTATTTCCGTGCGCTCGTCTACTTCTCGATCCGGTATTTCGTACGGCTTGGTTTTCTCGACGGCTATGCGGGCTGGATGTGGAACTTCTGGCAGGGGCTGTGGTATCGGTGGCTCGTGGATCGGGAGATCGGGAGGTTAAGAGGTCGGAGAGAGGTTAACCCGCGCTCTGAATCCTGAAGAATCCCCCGTCACTTTCGATAGCGGTGGGTGGCTTCGCCCTTGACGAGCCGCTCGTCGCACTCGCCGATTCTGCCGATTTCGCGGATGCCGGGCGTGTCGATGACCATCGCACCGTTCGGGAGCATCACGAGTTCGCGGCTCGTCGTCGTGTGCCGCCCCTTTCCGCTCCATTCCTGAATCTCCTGCGTCGCCATCCAGTCCTCGCCCGCGAGTTCGTTGATCAGGGTGGACTTCCCGACGCCCGAACTGCCGATGAAGGCTAGGGTCTGTCCCGCCCGCGCATATCGCCGCACCGCGTCCATGCCCTCGCCCGTCTTGCAGGAGAGGTCGAGCGTCGTCACGGTCTTGCCGTCCTTGGCCAGTTCGGCGCGGACGCGCTCAGCCCCCGATTCGCCGGGTGCGGCGAGATCCTTCTTCGTCAGCACGATCGCGACTTCCGCCTCGCCGCATTCCTCCGAAAGGTCGAGAAAGCGTTCGAGGCGCGGCAGTGAGAAGTTCTCGTTGTGGCTCATCATGATGAACAGCGTGTCGAAGTTGACGGCCAGCGTCTGTGCCTTCCGCCGCGCCGTCGGGTCCTTGCGGGCGAACGTGGAGAAGCGCGGCAGAACCTCGAGAATCAGGCTCTCGCCCTGCGCATTGTGGCGAAAGCGCACGAAGTCGCCCGTGATCGGACGCGGCGCTTCGGGCGCGATGAATGCGCTCTTCTTCTTGCGGGCGAGAATCTCCCCCTCCGCCTCGTTGCAGACGAGATGGTAGTAGTCGCCGTGTGCGCTCACGATCCGCCCGATTCCCGGCTCGACCGCGCCCTTCCATCCGAATCTCTCGATGCGCGTCACGGGCGAAGCCTCCTTTCGCGGATGCGGAAGATCTTCAGCGGCTTGAGCGAGAGCGCCGCATAGGCGGAAGTCGCCGCGATTGCGGGCGAGACGAAGATCGCCGCGACCGCCATGACCCAGCCCGGCATGCCGAACGGGCGCAGAAGCGACAGGGTGGCGAGCAGGGCGAGCGTGTAGCCGATCTGCCCCGCCATCACCGCGTCGGGACGCTTCCGCACGGCGGCGATGCCCTCGATGCGCCCGCGCACGACCTGAATGAGGCAGATGAGCGAGTAGATGCCGACGGCGAGCCGTGCCGTGCCGAGGATGCGCGGCGGAACGTTCTGATAGGTGCCGAAATACCATCCGCCGAGATGCGGCAGCGAGAAAAGAAAGGGGATGATCCCCAGCACCGCCCCCGCCGCGAGCGCGTACCAGAGCAGACGGCGGTCGCCTTCGTATTCCGGCGGAAACTCAATCGCCACCGCCTGCATGCGAAGCGCGGCATAGGCGACGGGATTGGCGACGCCGAGCGTGACGTAGTGGATCGCCAGCATGTCCGCCGCGTTCGCCGTGCGCCCGACGAAGGCCGCGACGATGAGCGGCGAGACCATCAGCAGGAATCCGCCGAGGGAAAGCGGCAGGGTGAAGCGGAATTGCGCCGCCACGCTCTCGCCCGCGGCGGCGTTCGGCTTGGAAAGGAGCGCCTTCACGTAGGGGCGCGCATAGAGCCAGGTGATGGCGAGCTCGAGGATGCAGCCGAGCGTGAGCGCGAGCAGTCCCCAGTATGCCCCGACCCATCCGAGGCGTGGGAAGACGGTCGCGCACGCGAGCGTCAGCAGGATGCGGGCGAACGTCGCCACGTTCGCCTTGCCGCTCTGCAGGTTGTTGAACAGCACGACCATCGGCACGTTCCGCAGGAAGAACGAGCCGTTCATCACCACGCCGAGCAGAAGCGTCCAGCGGGCGGTCTCCGCCAGGTCGGGCGGCAGGGCGAAGAAGCCCTCGAATACAAGCCGATTCAGCGGTGCCATGGCGGGCACGCACTGCAAAAGAAGGAGCGCAACCATCATCGCCGCGTTAAGTCGGCGGAAGTTCAGGTAGCCGCCGCGATTCGTCGCGAACACCATGCCCGTCATCACGAGTCCGCCGCCAAGCGCCCCGATCATGAACATGATCATCTGCCCCTGCGAAAACGCCGTCAGCGCGTTCACGCCGAACGCCCCGTGCGTGACGATGCCCGCCACAAGCGGATAGGTGAGGGACTGCGAAAAGGCCTGCAGGAGAAGCGGCACGTAAAACCGCGTCACCCGGCCGATGCCAAACTCAACGCGCCTGGTCATACCGCATACGGATCGAGAAACGCCTCTTGGAAGTCATATCCGCCGACGAAATCGTCGGGCTTGTCGCCCGAGTTGCGCCCCACCCGATGCGTTTCGGCGAGATTGACCATCATTTCCCCGAGATCCTCGCATTTCGTCACGCCCCACTCCCGAAGCACGGCAAGGGAAAGCGGGCCGAACAGGTCGAGAGTGCGGTCGCGGAACTCGTCCATGATGTCCTCGGACGTCATGGGCTTGCCGTTCGTGCCGAGAAATTGCACGACGTCCATCAGAAGCGCGTAGGCGCGCGGCTGATAGCGGTCATCCTTCGCCACGATGTCCGAGAAGGAGTCCGAGTTGAAGTCTATTGCGTCCATGGGGCGGGTATTATACCACATTTCGGGCGCGGCGAAGGGAGTTATCAACATTTTTCTGCCATGGGGTCAGACCCCATGGCAGATGAGCCGCTATTTGCCGCGTTTGCCCGCTTTATGGTATAATATGCCGCGTTATGGCAGAAGAAGAAAACAAGTCGTCCCTTGACGCATTGAGCGCTTTGTGCAAGCGCCGCGGGTTCATTTACCACTCGTCCGAAATCTACGGCGGCATGCCGGGGTTCTGGGACTACGGTCCGCTCGGCTGCGAACTGAAGGGTAACGTGAAGAGCGCGTGGTGGCAGTTCACCGTGCGCGGGCGCGAGGACGTCGTCGGGTTGGACGCGACAATCATCATGCATCCGAAGATCTGGAAGGCGTCGGGTCACCTCGACACGTTCGCCGACCCGATGACGATGTGCAAGGACTGCAAGAAACTGATGCGCGCCGACCAGGTGAAGGACATCTACGCCGACCAGAAGAAGAAGCCCCAGCCGAAGGTGGCGGGCAGCGCGTTTTTCTGTCCCTACTGCGGCGGTGAGTTGACCGAGCCGAAGCCCTTCAACCTGATGTTCAAGACGGTTGTCGGGCCGATTGACGACCCGTCGAACGTGGCGTATCTCCGCCCCGAGACGGCGCAGGCGATTTTCGCGCAGTTCCTGAACGTGACGGCGACCTCGCGCATGGCCGTCCCCTACGGCATCGCGCAGATGGGCAAGAGCTTCCGCAACGAAGTCACGCCCCGCAACTACACCTTCCGCAGCCGCGAGTTCGAGCAGATGGAACTCGAGTTCTTCATCCGTCCCGACGAGGCGATTGAACTTCAATACGGCCATGTCGTGACGCTGGCGGACAAGCCCGACCTGAACGGCCCCGTGCAGGACGACTGGGGCTGGGAGGTCTGGCACAAGTATTGGGTCGAACAGCGCAAGAAGTTCCTCAATGCGGTGGGTCTGCCGACCGAGAAGTTCGTCGAATACTGGCAGAAGCCCGACGAACTCGCCCACTACGCCCGCGCCTGCGTGGACATCGAATACGACTTCCCGTTCGGCCGTCAGGAGCTCGAGGGAATCGCCGCGCGTTCCGACTTCGACCTCACGCAGCACCAGACCCACTCGAAGGTCGCGCAGACGGTGTTCGACGACCCGCTGAAGCAGGCCTGCAAGAAACTGACCGACGATGAAAAGGCTGCGTTCGTCGCGAAGACCCAGGTCGAGTGGGTCGAGCGCAAGGAAAAGGCGCTCTCGGCGAAGTCCGGCAAGGAAATCAAGCTGGCGGAAGAGGAGAAGGCCGAACTCGCCGCGAAGGCGAAGACGTTCTGCGAGAACCTCTTCGACGGCAAGTACGTGCCGCACGTCATCGAGCCGTCGGCGGGCGTCGACCGCCTGATGCTCGCGCTTCTCTGCGAGGCGTATGAGGAGCAGAAGCTGACGGACGAGAAGGGCAAGGAGGATATCCGCACGGTTCTGCACTTCCACCCGAAGGTGGCGCCGGTGAAGGCGGCGATCTTCCCGCTCATCAAGAAGGACGAGGCGCAGATGAAGATTGCCCGCGAGATCTTCGACAAGTTGCGCAAGAAGTTCAACGTGCAGTGGGATGTGTCGGGCGCAATCGGCCGCCGCTACCGCCGTCAGGACGAGGCGGGCACGCCGTGGTGCATCACCGTGGACGCGCAGACCGTGCAGGACGGAACCTTCACGGTGCGCGAGCGCGACTCGATGCAGCAGACGCGCATGACCTATCCCGAGTTCCTCGCGATGGTCTACGAAAAACTCGAGTTTTAAGACAAGAAGGTAAGGAGGATACAATAAGGATGAAGGAGATCAACGGAAAACTCTCCGCCGAGGGAATGAAGATTGCGCTCGTCGTGAGCCGCTTCAACAGTTTCCTGACGGAGCAACTGGTCAAGGGGGCGGTCGATGCGTTCGTGCGGCTCGGCGGAGACGAGGCGAACCTGACGCTCGTGCGCGTGCCGGGCGCCTACGAGATTCCGCTCGCCGCGTCGAAACTCGCGGCGAAGGGCGTGGACGCGGTTGTCGCGCTCGGCGCCGTCGTGCAGGGGGCGACCGCCCACGCGGCGCTCATCAACGAGACGACCGCCCGTGCGTTCAACCAGATTTCGCTCGAGACGGGCGTACCCGTGCTGGACGGCGTCGTTTCGGCGGAGAACCTCGAGCAGGCCGTCGAGCGGTGCGGCACGAAGCAGGGCAACAAGGGCTTCGGTGCGATGCAGGCGGCAATCGAGATGGTGAACGCCCTCAAGGCCATCTGAACGGATGGTGCGGCGAACGAACGAAAACTTTAACCAAAGACAGACAAGGAGAAGAATAAAAATGGCAAAAGAAGTGAAAAAGGTCGCGTTTCTGACGGCGGGCGGACTGGCTCCGTGCCTTTCGAGTTCGATCGGGTTTCTGATCGACGAATACACGAAGAAGGCCCCGAAGGTCGAGATGATCGGCTACATCAACGGCTACATGGGGCTTCTGAAGGGCGATTCGATTCCCGTGACGGACGAGGTGCGCAAGAACGCGCTCATCCTGACGAAGCACGGCGGCTCGCCCATCGGCAACAGCCGCGTGAAGCTGACGAACGTGAAGGACTGCGTGAAGCGCGGGCTCGTGAAGCCGGGCGAAGACCCGCTGAAGGTCGCGGCGGACAGGCTCGTGAAGGACGGCGTGGACGTGCTCCATACCATCGGCGGCGACGACACGAACACGACGGCGGCGGATCTCGCGGAGTTCCTCGCCAAGAACAACTACCCGCTCATCGTGGTCGGTCTGCCGAAGACGATTGACAACGACGTCTACCCGATCAAGCAGTCGCTCGGCGCGTGGACGGCGGCCGAGGAGGGCGCGAAGTTCTTCATGAATGTCGTGAAGGAGAACAGCGCGAACCCGCGCGCCCTCACGATTCACGAGGTGATGGGGCGCAACTGCGGCTGGCTGACCTACAAGACGGCGCAGTGCTACCGCAAGATGCTGCAGCGCACGAAGTTCCTGCCGGAGTTCAACCTCACGCGCGAGCGTCAGGACGTCCACGCGGTCTACGTGCCGGAATGCAAGATCGACTTCGTCGACGAGGCGGCGCGTCTGCGCAAGATCATGGACAAGGTCGACAGCGTCAACATCTTCGTTTCCGAAGGTGCGGGCGTGAAGGACATCATCGACGAGATGAAGCGCCGCGGCGAGGAAGTGCCGGTCGATGCGTTCGGCCATCCGCGCCTTGACAAGGTGAACGTCGGCCAGTACGTCGGCAAGCGCTTCGGCGAACTGCTGAACGCCGAGAAGGTGCAGGTCTTCAAGTCGGGCTACTTCGCCCGCGCCGCCGCGCCGAACAAGAAGGATCTCAAGCTCATCGAGAGCTGCGCCCGCAAGGCGGTCGAATGCGCCCTGACGGGCGTGAGCGGCGTGGTCGGACCCGACGAGGATGCGAACGCCGAGATTCGCGCCTGCGAGTTCCCGCGCATCAAGGGCGGCAAGCCGTTCAACGTGCGCAAGGGCAGCTTCCGCAAGATGCTGACCGAAATCGGCCAGCCCCGTCCGCGCAAGAAACGCACGATCAAGTAAGGTGACCGGAAGATGACGGGAATCGAAAGACTCCACGAAATCATGACCCGTCTGCGCGATCCGCAGACGGGTTGTCCTTGGGATCGCGAGCAGACGCTCGAATCGCTCAAGCCGTGCGTGCTTGAGGAAACCTACGAACTGCTCGCGGCGATGGACAGGCCGGAGGACAGGGCGAACCACGTCGAGGAGCTCGGCGACGTCCTCCTGCAGGTGATGTTCCAGTCCGTCATGGCCGAGCAGGAGGGGCGCTTCACCTTCGACGACGTCGCGAACGCGATTGCCGACAAGCTCGTGCGGCGGCATCCGCACGTCTTCGGGAACGTGGACGCGAAGGACTCCGCGACCGTGCTGAAGAACTGGGAGCAGATCAAGCAGATGGAGCACAAGAAGGAGGCGCGGCACTCCGCGCTCGACGGCGTGCCCCCGACGCTTCCCGGCCTCCTCAAGGCTCAGCGGACGCAGGAGAAGGCCGCCCGCGTCGGTTTCGACAGGAAGGACGCGAAGGGCCCGCTCGCCAAGATCCGCGAGGAACTCGGCGAACTCGAGGCGGAACTCGCGTCCGCCGGTGCGGCCGAGGGCGCGGCGAAACTGCCGCCGGCGGAAATGGACGGCGTGAAGGCCGAACTCGGCGACCTCCTTTTCTCCGTCTGCAACCTGGCGCGGCATCTCGGCGTGGACGCGGAGTCGGCGGTCGAACTGACGACGGCGAAGTTTTCGCGGCGTTTCCGCGCCGTCGAGGCCGGTGCGAAGGCGCAGGGACGGAATCTCAAGGAGATGACGCTCGCCGAGATGGATGCGCTGTGGGACGCGGCGAAGAAGACGGGCGAATGACGATTGAGGTCCTCGAACCGCACGGCTTTTGCGCCGGGGTCGCGGCGGCTCTGCGCAAGGCGTTGTCGCTGAAGGATGTCTATTGTCTGCACGAACTCGTGCACAACGAACTGGTCGTTGCGAATCTGAAGGCTCGCGGGTTTTCGTTTGTGGAGCGCGTCGAGGATGTGCCGGACGGGGCGACCATCCTCTTTTCGGCGCACGGCGTTTCACCCGCCGTGCGCGAGAAGGCGGCGGCGCGACACTTGCGGGTCGTGGACGCGACGTGTCCGTTCGTCGGGCGCGTCCACCGCGCCGCCCGTGCGCTTGCGGCGAAGGAGCTCCCCGTCGTCATCATCGGGAATCCGAACCATGCGGAGGTCGTCGGCATTCGCGGCGAAGTCGAGGAGGTCTACGTCTATCCCGACCTTCCGACCGATGCGCGGCGAATCGGCGTCGTGAGCCAGACGACGATGAATTCCGATGAAGTCGCCCGAATTGTCGCGGAGTTGCGGACGCGGTTCGAGTCCGTCGAGACGATGGCCGAGGTATGCAACGCGACGAAAGTCAGGCAGGACGCCGTCCGGAACTTTCGCGGCGACGCATTGCTCGTGCTGGGCAGTGCGAACTCGTCCAATACGCGGCGGTTGTGCGAAGTCGCGGAATGCCGCACGTTCCGGGCGGGGACGCTTGAGGATGTGGAGCGGCTTGACCTGGCGGGCGTTCGCACGCTTGGCGTCACGAGCGGGGCTTCCACACCGGAAGACTTCTTCGCGGCGGCGGTTGCCCGGCTCAGGGCGAAGTTCGGGGCGTGAGGTCATCCGCCGCGCCGGATTTGCACCAGTCGTCGAATCCCGATGCGATTGCCGCGCCCAGGGTGGCGCGGGCGGCGCGATCCCACGCGGCGGCTTCCCCGGCGGGATGGGTGATGAAGTCCGCCTCAATCAGGCAACTCGGGATTTCCGGGCTGCGCGTCACGGCGAAGTTCGCGTGCAGCGCACCCCTTGACGGAAGTTCGGGACTCTGCGCGGCCGCCATGCGATTCGCGATTGACTTCGCCAGCCGTTCGCCGATGCCGTTCCACGCATAGACCGCCGAGTAGCGAATCGCCGCGACATCCCCGTTCACGGCAGGCGCATTGTGATGGATGGAGATGAAGGCGTCCGCCCCCATTTCGTGTGCCGGGCGGGCGCGTTCGTAGAGCGGAATCGCCCGATCGTCCGAGCGCGTCAGAATGACGCGGTAGCCGAGCGACTCAAGCGCGGACTTTACGTCCCGTGCAAGCAGGAGGTTCGCGTCCTTCTCGTCCCCGCCATGGGGTGAAATCGCCCCTCGGTCTTTCGCTCCGCCGTGACCGGGGTCAAGCACGACCGTGATTTCGGAAGGGGACTTCCCCAACGGATGCGGACGGGCGACATCTGCCGCATAGGCGAGCTTTTCCCAGACTTTCGCCGCCTGGTTCGTGGACGCGGACTTGGGTTGCGGCGGACGCGGCGAGACGCGGAAAAGGCGCGTCACTTCGTTTGTCGCGCCGCCGCGTGGGGACGGATAGGCGACGGTCAGGGTGTTCGTGCCCGCCGCGACGTCGATTCGCGTCGCCCACGCGCCCGTCCTGTAGACGGGAACGGACGCGCCATTGACGGTCAGATTCGTCACGCCCTTCTCGACCGACCCGATGACGTAGCACTTCTCGACGGACGGCAAGACCGCGCCTTCCCGTGGAAAGGCGATGAAGGCGGCGGCAAGGTAGAGTCCAATCAGTGTCATTTGTTCTTTTCGGGTTCGTTTGTCTTTTTCATACGGCGAATTATACCAAAATCCAGCCCGCACATGTCAGACTGAAGTCAGAAAGCCATGCAGCCTTTTTCGAGTTTTCCGTAATAGGAGTCGTTTGCGCGAGTCGTTTACGAATGGTGACCGCCGTTTCGCTATTTGCGGTTCTTGACTTTCTCTGTCGTCTTGTGCCTGACAACGTGCGGCACGGCGGGCGGCAACCTCGCTGAC
>CAVFWY010000060.1:0-9796 GCA_963626175.1 Gemmiger sp. | reverse complement strand
TCGGCGATACCCGCAACGCCAAGTTTGTGGGAGACGAGGCGAAGCGTTGCCGCCATGCAAATGTCGCCGCGCGTTTCACGCGCACCCGAATCCACGCGGTCATGCAACGCCCGCCCCTCCGCCGTCAACCGGTTCTCCGTCCATACGCCATCTATGTGAATCAACACACACCGACGAGGGCAGAAGCGTCCGTGCATCAGCGCCGAAATGGGAACTAACTCATCATCGCCGTAGTACACGACAAAACTACTTTGACGTTAGCGCGGCAAGTTGTTCACCTTCCAACTGATTTAGGAACTCCACCTTCAAATTAGGCATTGCCTCCAAGACTGCCTTCTCATCAAAAGTTCCATCCGTCCTAAGCGCATTCCTCAATGATTGATGAACTTTGACGGACGAATACTGTCCACTCGGCAAATTATGCTCCCACCAAACAACCTTGAGAATACGCATACTGCCTTCAGGGCGTGCCGATGACACATCATTCTCAAACAATGAACAAAGTGCGTTCTTGACTTTCTGCACATCAGCCTCAGAAAAACCAGTTCGCGATGCAAGTTGAGGGCTAATAGAACCATAAGCCACATAAACACCCGAACCGATACGGTGCTTCATACCCATTGTATCTTTCCCACGATTATCCGGATTCTTTTTGTCCGTTTCAAGGTTAACACTTTTAGTGATCTGTAGACTATCTACCGTCACACGATCAAGACTATATGCGCTCTGAATTGTCACAGGGCCGCGGATGCCAATAGACACGGCATCGTCGCCGCTAAAAGCGAAGACCTGACCAAAGGCGCGGACATCAAACCAAGTCGCGCAAGCATCTTCGCGAAGATTCCAATCCTTGCCTCTTGACTTTTTGGCATTGTCATAGCGATCTTTCAGCGACCGACAGCCGTCTGTAGAACGATCATCAGACTGCACGAAAATAACTTCTCCAATGTCCTGAAGCCGATTTCGAATCTTCCGTTTCAGGCAGACATCGGAAATCTCCCCGTAGCCGTCATATGTCTGGCGCGGACGACCCCCATTCAACGGGTCGCCGTTTGGATTCGCATGTTCCACGGACATAATGACCGCGAAATCAACCTTATTTTTCATTGGTGTGCTCATTGTTTGTTTCCTCCGTATTTTCTTTCTTGAGATTAGAAATCAACTGTTCAATCCGTATACGTTCACAATAATAACCGAGCAAATATGCTCCGCTCAATGGTGCGCCATTTTCGTAATCGCCCTCCCGAAATTCACCATGTATTTGTTGAATCTCCTCAAAGGCTACGCAATTCTTTACCTGTTGGATATACGGCACTAATGTTTGATGTATCGTGCTCCATGTGCTATACGGTTTTTGCGAAAACGTTTGCATATAACGAATCGCGGCTGTTTCTTTTCGTTCATTCCTCTTTTTATACAGCGCATACTCTTCGAGTTTGTCCGCTGCGCCGAGCAATCGCCCATACAGGTAGTCTCGGTCCTTTCGGTTTAGTTCAATGTCCATATCATATTGATCCTTTCCTTTGTCTTTTAGTGATTTGTTAAATAGGGCGCATGCCACGGCGACATTCCGCAGAAATACACCTCTGTTAAACTTTCCATTGTCCACAGCATTTGCAAGTGGGGACGAAGCACGACGTATGGCTTGGAGCAAGTAGTTGTCGGGTATCGGTGAATTGTCAAAAATACACCTCATCAATATTTCCCGCGCCTGTCTCTTGAGTTTGTTATAGCCGCTGTCGCTTCCACGCGGGCGCCCGTAAACCACCGCGATTATGTTATCTATGGACGGAGCACCCGTGTATTTCGTTTCCATCCCATCCGCACCCTTATAGGTGAAGATCCACCGACAAGATTGATGCCATATCTGCAACTTCTCCAAATAGTCCTCTCGGGTCATTTCCCGATAGAAAGTAATTGACAATCTCCCCGTTGTTGCCGCATCAAGAATAATAATCATCGTTGGATCGTGCAACCCTGGCTGCAATATGGGATCCTCTCGATATCCCGCCAATGCCTTAGATAAAGCGTGAGCAAAGTTCACTCCCGTCCGAGCGGACAAAACCGCACCTGTATCCGAAGACAATTGTTCGTCGTCATTCAGATTACCCCATAAAACATCTGAAACAGGAAGCGGCGGCAACGGTTTTTCCTCCGCCTTTTTAGCGGTCGTAAAGGCGACGATCACCTGACTGTCACATTTAATGCCGTGGTCATTGACCACGTATCGCAAGAATTGGTGTGCCCGCTGGGATGAATCATATCCGACGGAAAAAGCCTCTCTTGAAGTCGCAAATCTTCCTCGGTATGTGAAATTCTCCTTGTCATTATCCGAAATCAATTTCGCATTACCTGCCGCATTAGCTATTTTCTTGGGATGAGAAATCGCACACACCGCACGATTGCCCATAATCATGTCGAAACAGAAGAAGGGGCTGTCCTTAAATGCACGGACTCTGTTTTTTAGTTCGCGCAGCTGTTGCTTCACAGTCTTTACCTTCTCTTGCGTCTCCCTCCTTTTCAACTTATCATTGCACAAAGATTTCTCATTTTCCAAACGCTCCAGTTCACATTCCATGTCACGTAATTCTGTCGCAATCTCATCCTCCTTCGATGCTGCCTCTTCTTGCGTTCTCCTATAATATGCATGCCAGCTTCGCATAAGACCTTCATCTTCCCAGAGGCGGGATGTCACTTCTCCAGTGAATTCAACTTCAAACAGCACAAACATCTCGTCTTTCGGTTCAAATTGCTTTGCGTCCTCAGACAATGTCCGCTTCGACACGTAGCGATAAACCGCCTTAAACTCTCTCGTCAAATCCTGCCGCTTTCCCAGTTCTTCAAGATAGCGACTAAATTTTTCTCCCGTGCCTTTAAGATAGGCATAATTGTCGAAGAGGGGATGTGGTTCTGTCCCCGTGCGCCCCATACTTGCTTCTGTCACGGGGATCACAAACGACTGCAAAGCCTCACCTTTTGCTCTCTTGGGGATTACACGAACTGACCTAAAATCCCCTTCCCCATTTATCGTGACAACGAGCAAGGGCTTACTCGCATTATTCACAGTAGTAGTTGAAAGCGGATAGAGTTTACTCAACAACTCTTCATTTGCCGTGTAGGCCTCACACAAATTCTGCCACAATCCCATAATCACAACCCCCTTTTAGTCTTCAGACCCAGCATCTTCTGTCATCTGGCAAGACCGCCCTATGACAAAGGGACTTGACAAACATTTCTTGACGACTTCAGAGCGAAGCTCGTCCAAACGAGGATAGACTATATACCCGTTCTCCATTTCCGCACGCCACATTCTTCGCACCAATTCATTCCTCCCCGTTTCATTCGGATATCCAAAACTATGGAATTGCATACCAAACGAAAGGCTGCCATAGGAATCATAAAAACCGACACCCTCACCAAATGCACAAGGCTCCACATAGCCCTGACATTCGCGTGTGCCAAGAAAGATGTCTCTGCGACCTCCTTTAAGGACACTGCGTCGCGCAATGTCGAAATGCTTGTTTTCATTTCGGTCTTGAGCAAGGTTCGGATAATTCTCATTCCACTCGAAATGCGCCAGCACTTGATATTCCACATCCCGCAAATAGGTATAATAGGAAAGGTCATTCCCCCCATTCATCTTAATGGGCTTTACGCCCTTTGATTCGGTCTGAATGGGCTTCATTATGCGGATGGCATCTACAAACCAAATCAGAGTTGGCTTCCAATAGATGCTCTCGGTAATCCCCTTTATTGCCTCATAAGTAGGTATCTGATAGGTGCATTTCTCACCCCCAACACGCGTAATGGGATCTGCGAAAAGCGCGTATCTTCCATACACCCTATACTCTATTGAATTCCTCTTCTTCTCTATGTGCATCATCATTTCTCCTTGTTTTAAATCGATGGGTCGAAACTCTCTCCCGTCAGTCCTGTCTGTGGGTCGTAGTGTCCCTCACCCACAAGATAAAACACGTCGCGAACCTTCTCTGCAACCGTCTGTAGCCAAAACTCTCGACTTGCATAAAGCGACACCGTGTAGGGCTGTAGTTCGCGCAATATTCTGACGCGTTCTTTAGGTTCAAATGTCTGTCCAAATTCCGAGACAAGACTCATTATCTCTTCCCTGCAGGGAGCATATGGCACAACTGCGGATATCTGTTCGCCCTCTATCATATGAAACGCACTTGCAGCCGTTGCAAACGCCGCAGGACATCCCTGATAAGTCTTGCCTTGATTAAGTGCGCGATACAGGCCGGTCCCAATGACATTCCTGTCTAACAGGCCGTAAACGGTTTCACCATTCGCGCTTTTGGGGATTGGATATGCCATTAAGGGTCGCTGCGCCCCAAACAAATAAGCGTAAAATCGTTCCATTACGCAAGGGTCTGACAATTCAGCGTCGGGGAAATCATCCAAGGCACGTCTTGTCGCATTCTTTGCCGCGACAATTCCTGGAAGACGGGATAAGTCCTCTCCCGCAACCTCAATGACATAAACGGCTTGACGGGTCTTATGTTCTCCATTGCGGTTGCATCTCCCACCAGCCTGAATGATATTGTCAATCCCCGCATTCGCTCGAATGACAACATCGAACGAAAGATCCACCCCTGCTTCAATAAGTTGGGTGCTTACACAGAGGGTTGGCTTCTGCGGCGTATTCCTTATGTTCGCACGGATTCGTTCGATATTGTCCTTTCTGTGTTGAGAACAAAGATCGGTTGTTAAATATACTTTGTCGCAGCCTTGAGGCAGATTGCAAATGTTATAAGCAGCGAGGGCTGTCTTTTTTGTATTTAAAACGACAAGCACGCTTTGACCCTTCGTCAAGAAACCAACAGCAAATAATCCTATCTCGCTCGCGGTCATTGGTGCATCGGTATTCTTTACAAACTTAACCCGTTTGAACAGGGTCTTCTCACCATCGGAAAGTTCAACGAGTGAATGATTCTCGGAAAGAGGGATTGGCCTTTCAACACTTGCCAACGCGGGCTGCGTCGCCGTGCACAGAACAGCCGACGAGCCACAAAGCTGGCAGAGAAAGCTGACGGACATATTAAACAAATAGGTGCAGCGGATTGGAAGCGACTGTATCTCGTCAAACACAAAAACCGCCTCCGTCATATTGTGCAGTTTTCGCAAGTCCGAAGCCCGATTGCTGAGGACTGTCTCCATAAACCGAACCATGGTCGTCACCACAATTGGTCGATCCCAACGTTCTGTCAGCACTCTTCTTTCGTCACTCTCCTCCCCGTCCTTCACTTCCACTGCGACGTTAGAATGATGCTCCAACATCCATTCATCAGCCCGCGACCCAAATATGGTGCGCAATTCCTTCGCTGTTTGGTCTATGATTGACAAATAGGGGATAACATAAACGACTCGTCTCAAATGATTACATTTCGCATGACGAATCGCAAAGCGCAATGACGAAAGCGTCTTTCCTCCACCCGTTGGAACGGAAAGCGTGTAAATGCCGCGTCCACGAGAACCTGACTTGAGGGACTCCTGTGAGATTCTATCCCTCACCTTATTCAATGGCGTATCGTTCTTAAATGTTGCCATGTGCCGATTGATCGCCGCCTCTATCTCCGCCCATGGGGGGTCAGCCATCCGCCCGTCAAATCCCGCCGCGTCACACCGATCCGCATCAACCAGGCAAGAGAACACCATGCGAACAAACATCTGGACTCCAAAGTAGCCAAGACCCGCAGCCTGAACCCTCCCAATCAAAGCATTCAACTCTATCTTCAGAGTATTCTCACACACTTCGTCAAGCAAACCACGCAATTCAGGAACGGACAACGCCTGCTCGTAAAGGTCACGAATGGAATTGCCGTTGCGCGTTCTTGCCACTTCCAACCGCTTTAGTGCCGTTCGTCCGTCCGCTCCAAGCATATCCATCAATTCACCATGGTGCGAAGCAACGACATTAACGACCATATCCGCAATTCCGACATCACTAAAATGCTCAAGCGCATAAAGCCCACCCTGCAGCGCATGAATTGTTTCACCTCGAACGGTCTTCTCGTGATTCACAATCCGCCGCATATAATCCTGAAACGCTTGCGAATACTTTCCCATGTCATGCAAATAGCCACATACACGGGACAACTGCACCCCGCCTAAAGCAGTCGCAAACGATGCCGCCATCTCCGCCACTCGAACAAGATGATCTCTCAAAGTCTCATCCGGACGAGCCAAGTATTCGCTTTTGTTTTCAATCTCAATCTTCACGGCAAGCATTATAGCAAAACCAACATATTGTTTGCAAGGAGCGAAATGCGACAGGAGCGAAAAGCTCGGACGCCGCACGGACAGCGCGAAGCGCTACGGATGCTCCAACAGGCTCTACGAGCTCTCGACGAGTGCCGGCGGACTTCGTTCAACAGATTCCGCAGCGTGGCAACGCCTATTGGATAGACTTACGCTTACGTCAGGTTGAATCTATCCGTTTTTTCAGGCGGTTTTGGTTGCCGTGACGAGCCAGTGGGGCATCGGCGGGGGGACGGGCTGGGTTTCACCCGCCGCGAAACCCGCCTCGGCGAGCCAATTCTTCAACTCCGAATCGGCGAAAACCCAGCCGTTCGTCGTCGTAAGGGCCATATTCACGGCGAAAAGCGCGGAGAACTTCGGTTCGGTGCGCGTCGAATCGGTCATCATATCAAGGATGAAGATGCGTCCGCCGGGCTTGAGAGCCCTGTTCGCCCGCGAAAGAATCGCGACAATCTGTTCGGGCGATTCCTGATGAAGCGCACCGAAAATCGTCACCGCGTCATAAGCACCGCGCTCATACTCGTCCGTATGGTAGTCGCCCGCACGGCATTCGATGCGGTCTGCGAGACCGGCTTGCGTCACGTAATTCTGGGCTTCCGCCGAAATCGCCGACAAGTCCACCGTCACGCACGTCATCCCCGGGTTGGCGCGGCACATCAGAATCGCATATGCGCCGGGTCCGCCCGCCAGGTCGAGAACTTTCCCGCCCAGACCCTTCAGCATCGGCACGACACCGCGCCCGATGCCCATCGCCCGACCGAACATCGCCGCCGCGAAAGCCTTCGTCCGCGCCGCGTCCTCTCCGAGATGGATTTCGGGCTTCTCCACGGGCTTTCCGCTTTTCGCAAACTCCGCGAGCCGTCCCCAGGCGGGGTAGACGTCCCTGTTGTAGCGGATGGCCTTCGTCAGGTCTGCCGCGCCGCCGGGGACGAGCGCCGCCTTTCCGGCGGGCGTGTTGAAATAGCGGCCGTCCCGCTTTTCGAGAAGTCCTTCGGCGACACAGGCATCCGCCAGAAGGCGCATGCCGCGCTCCTGCGCTGAAAAAGTGCCACGCTCGACCTGTCCGAACACGTCGCAGTCAATCGCGGCGAAAAGCACCGCGCTTCCGTAATACGCGCTCGCGAGATCGACGATTTCCTGAATTGATTTGCCCATGGAAGTTTCCCTTTCCTTGTTTGTTTCTACTGATCATCGTGCGACAGGAACGAGACGAACCGAACCCGCCGGTCAATCCACTTGCCCATCAGCCCCACGGCCTTCCCCATCGTGAACGCCGCAAGCACCGTGCCGACGCCCAGTCCGTCGAGATGTCCGAAGACGAAATACGTCATTCCGGCGGTAATCGCGAGGCAAATGACGTCGAACGAGACCTTGACCGCCGGATAGCCCACGCCGTAGATGTGCGACACCTCGCGCGGAAAGAGGTCGGTCGGAATAATCGGCAGACGGCAGCGGTTGGAAAGGACGATGCCGAACGTGATGAGCAGATAACTGACGACGAAATACAATACCCGCCAGAAAAAAGCCGTCGGCAGAATGCCGATCCAGAGTTCGTGGAGGTCGATGAACTCCCCGAACACGAAGCCCACCACGAAGCTGCCGAGATACGGCACCACGAAGCGGCGGCGCATCACCATCAGGCTGAACACGAGCAGACCCTGAAAGAGGTACGTCCACGTTCCGAGCGAAAGCGCGGGGAACACGTCCGAGAAGGCATACGGCACGCTAGAGATGGCAGAGATGCCCGAACCCGAATAGAGCATCAGCACCACGCCGAAACTATTGATGACGACGGCAAGAAAAAGCGCCGCCTCGCCCCGCCAGACTTTCAATTGATCCCCGCCTTGTTGAGCCGATAGTTCATCATGCGCGGCGAAACGCCGAGTTCGCGCCCTGCGGCGGAACGGTTGCCGTTGTGCCGCTTGAGGGCGGCCTCGAGAATCCGCTTCTCGACGACGGCGAGCTGTTCGTCCAGCGTCATCGTGACGTCGGGACGAAACGGGTCTTCGGCGAACTCCTCGCACTGCAGCGCCGGCGGCAAGTTGTAACTGTGGATGCAGTCGTCCTTCGCCGTCAGCACCGCCCGCTCGATGCAGTTCTCGAGTTCGCGCACGTTCCCCGGCCACGAATAGGCCTGAAGCATGTTGATCGCCGGCGAAGAGATGCGCGAGACGTCCTTCCCGTATTTCACGCTCATCTTCGAGAGGAAGTGCTGCGCGAGAAGCACGATGTCGCCCGAACGCTGCGAAAGGTCGGGCATCGCGATCGGGAAGACGGAAAGCCGATAGTAGAGGTCTTCGCGGAAGAGTTTCTTCGCCATCAAATCCTCAAGATTCCGGCTCGTCGCGGCAATGAAGCGCACGTCGCTGCGCAGTTCCTCGTTCGAACCGACGCGCGAGAACGTGCGCTCCTGCAGAAAACGGAGCAGCTTCACCTGCACGGGAATCGTCAGGTCGCCGATTTCGTCGAGGAAGAGGGTGCCGCCGTTCGCCGCTTCGGCGCGACCGATGCGGCGTTCGCGGGCGTCGGTGAACGCCCCCTTCTCGTGTCCGAAGAGTTCGGACTCAACGAGCGCCTCCGGAAGCGCGGCGCAATTCAGCACCACGAACGGCTTGTCCTTCCGCTCGGAAAGCCCCTGAATCGCCCGCGCCACGAGTTCCTTGCCCGTGCCACTCGCGCCGCGAATGAGAACCGTCGCCTCGCTCGGCGCGACCTGCCGGATCTGCTCGTAGACCGCCAGCATCTCGCGGCAGTTGCCGATCAGCCGTCCGGGATGGTCCGAAAGCATGTTGCGGAGCTTGCGGTTCTCCTCCACGAGAGCCTCGTGTTCGGCGCACTCCTCGCGGCAAACCGCCGCCGCCTCCGCCGTGATGTTCGCAATAATCTCAAGCAGGGCGACGTCTTTCGCGAGCGCCCCCGGCTCCTCCTTGATTTCCCGGTCGACCGAAAGCGTCCCGATGACCTGCCCGAGATGGACGAGCGGCACACAGATGAACGAAAGGGCCTCGTCCTCGTTGCGCGCCTTCGTCCGATTCAGGAAGCGGCGATCCTTGCGCACGTCGGGGACGACTTCGGCGCGACCCGTCTTCGCGACAAGCCCCGTGATGCCTTCGCCGATGTGATAGCGCCCCAACGCGCGTTCCTCGGCGTTCAGGCTCTTCATCGAAGCCTCAATCCGCAGCACGTCCCCCTCCAAGAGGGTGAAAGTGCCGCGCAGCATCCCCATGCTTCGCTCAAGGATCTCAAGAACCTCATTCAGAAGAAGACGCACGTTCCGCTCGCGCACGACGGCGGTCGTGATCTCCTGCAATACCTCAATCTCTGACGACATCTTCGCTTTCATTGGTGGGAATTGTACCAAATGCGCGGTTTCCATTCAAGTCCCCGCGTCGTAAAATCCACGAAACGCATCAGTCCGCCAACTTCAGCGAAGCACCCGTCGAGGCATTGCCGACGAAGTGGGCATAGCGTTCGAGCCAGCCGCCGCGAATGCGCGGCTTCCACGCCTTCGCCTTCTTCG
>CAVFWY010000059.1:0-10167 GCA_963626175.1 Gemmiger sp. | reverse complement strand
GCGCCGTCGCCTACTGCAACCTTCACGGGCTGTGGGAAAGTTATCAACATTTTTCTGCCATGGGGTCAGACCCCATGGCAGGATCTGAATATTATGGCTAGGAAGATCAGGTATCAGCCAGAGAATGTGTGCTTTCACGTTGTGACGCGGATTGCTCACAAGGAGTTCTTCTTCGACGATGCGGAAAAGGCAATTGTCTTGCGTCAGATTCGCAATGTTGAGCGATTCTCAGGCGTTCGCGTAATAGCGTATGCTATTATGAGCAATCATCTGCATTTGTTGCTTTTCATTGAAAAACCCGAGACACTTGTCGCATGGGAAAACGCAGGCTATTTTCTTGGATATGACTTCGAACGATTCCGCGACGGAAATCTCTACCGTGTAAGTGATTTCAACACATTCACCCAAAAAGAGGTTGATGAATTCCGTCGTCTCTCTGAGCTGCCTGTATTAGAACGATACGAGATGACGCGCGATGAATTGATGTCGCGTATGCAAGCAATTATGCGTCCGACTGGTTTTGTGCAATTGATGGACAAGTGGTCAAGGCTTTCGCCAGAGTGTCTTGAAGCCGAATACGAGCGACAGCTTCTGAGAATGTATGACTTGAGCGCGTTTATGAAGATTCTCAAGCAGGACATCTCACAGTATTATAACTATCGACACAAACATACGGGCGGACTTTGGGAAGGGCGATTCCGAGATTCAATTGTACAGCGTTCTGTTGAGGCAATGTCATCTGTTGCGACGTATATTGATTTGAACGCCTGGCGGGCGAAGGTTTGCGAGAATCCCGGGGAGTATCCGTGGTGCGGATGGTATGCCGCACTTTCTGGCGATGAGCGAAGCCGTGCGGCCTATGGATTTGTCTACGATACGGGTTCTCCGTGGGAGGATGTGCGAGATGTTCACCAAAAGCAGCTCGCGAATCGGATGGCAAAGGATACGATTGAGCAAGCAGAGCGAGAAGAGGCTGTTTTCACTTCGGGAGCGATAATCGGTTCTGATTCGTTCGTGAAGAAGATTGTTAACCGGGAAGAAGCGGCATTTCCGAACGGACACAAAAGTCCACCGACAAGTTTCAAGATTGGAGACACCAGCCTGTCTGTGTTGCGGAACCTTCAGGCTCTGAGAGGAGGCCGACAATGAGTTATCAACATTTTTCTGCCATGGGGTCAGACCCCATGGCAGTCCATGGCAGGCACGACTGGCGGAAATTGATATGAAATTCTCCATCATCATTCCCGTTTACAATGTCGCGCCGTATTTGCGCGAATGTTTGGACTCGGTTCTGGCGCAGACTTTCACCGACTGGGAGGCGATCTGCGTCGACGACGGCTCGACGGACGCGAGCGGCGCGATTCTCGACGAATACGCCGCGAAAGATGCGCGATTCAAGGTCATTCATCAACCGAACGCGGGCGTGAGCGCCGCGCGGAACAGGGCGTTAGAGAATGCGCAAGGGGAATGGATTGGTTTTGCCGATCCTGACGATGTCCTGCACCGAGAGTGGTTGTCGAATTTCAAGCAACTGATTGACTCTCAGGAAGTGGACATCGTTCATGGTGGATACACCATTTGGAATGGGGTACACCCGTTGCCAGAAGTCGATGGGGGGGGGGGGGGCATCCGCCTCTTGGCGGGAGACGACGCGCGTTTCAAAGGCGCGGCAATCGCCTTGAAAGATGGCTACGCGTGGTTGAACGTCATTCGCAGGAGCCTTATGGAAGATCTTCGATTTCCAAATGTTAGAGTGCTGGAAGATTGTCTTTTTAGTTCTTCCGCGATGCTCAGGGCGAAGTCGGTGGCAATCACCGACTTTCCGGGGTATTATTATCGAGTCAGGCCGGATAGCGCGGTGCACAAGTTGCCGCCGGGGAGGAATCCGGTCGATGACTTGATTGAGTTAACCTCAGCGGTGGAGAGTTGGTATGTCGACAACCGACGTGAGTTAGGCAAGGCTATGGAACCCTTTCTTCTCCGTATGGTGGCATCTTTTGTGTATGGCTATTTGATGTCACGTGGTATGGCGCAAAGGAGGTCGCTCGTGGGTCGTCACGCGCGTTATCAGATTGTGGCACGGCAGTTGCGAGGGACGGGGTTCGTGGGGGAGGGTAAAGCTTTCTCTTCGCTCCCCTTCTATAAGCGGATGCCGTTGTTCTTGTTTGTCAGGACGGGGTGCTGGCTCGGACTGCTGCTCAATTGGAAAGTCGCGGCGGGCTGGCACAAAGCCCGATGCGCGTGGCAACGTTTTTTGTCGCGACGGAATCGCACGAGCGCATGAAGGAGTTGCGAAGAAGTCGGTCTCGAAGGAAATGATGTTATGAATAAAAGTCCGCTCGTTTCTGTGATTGTTCCGGTCTACAATGTCGAACCGTCACCACGGTTCCGCTCCTGTTCGTTTGGAAAGTCAAGGCTGGTCTACATAAGGTGGCTATATTGTTGAGGAGAAAGTGATGGTTTACATACCTTTCAGAAAAGGCACTCGTCTCGGGAACTGGATGTTCCAGTTCGCGGCGGCAAGATCCATAGATGACCGCGTCGCGTTCGTCGGCGATGTCGAATTCATGCGCAAGGCCTTCAGCGGATACGAACGGCTGTTTCCGGGGTTGACGTTCGTGGACAAGGCGCCGACAGAACGCGTCTTGGTGCAAACCGAGGACCCGAGCACCCGCTTTTCGCCGCTTCGGCATGAAGGGCAGACGATGATAGACGGCTATTTCCAGAGTGCCAAGTATTTTGATGAGCAACTGGTGCGCCGCCTGTTTTCCCCGGATTCGTCAATGGTCGGCTATTTAAGAGGGAAGTATGGCGCATGGCTCGATTCCCCCGGGGTGACGGGAATCAGCGTTCGGCGCGGATGCGACTATCTCCGCATTCCAGATCGCCATCCGTTTGTCGGGCTTGGCTATTTCAAGAAGGCTATCTCTTTGTTCCCCGCAGGAACCAAGTTCATCGTGTGCAGTGATGACATTCGGTGGTGCAGGAAGCATTTCAGGGGAGAGAGATTCCTGTTTGTCGAGGGGGAGTCGGTTCTCGCTCAATTGTATGTTCATGTGCTGTGTCAGAACAACATCCTCAGCAACAGCTCGTTCAGCTGGTGGGGGGGGTGGCTGAATGCCCATCCGGGGAAGAAGGTGATCGCCCCCGCCGTGTGGTATGGAATGTCGACGGACTACGACACGAGCGACCTACTCTGGGACGGCGTTGTCAGAATAAGAAACCGGCTGTCGTTTGGCTTGTGGGTCAGAGCCGTGTTCAACACTCTCTGCCTGAGGCTGCATAGGATGATGCCGTCCGCGTATGAAAGGTATCGGGCTGTCCGAGACGCTTTGCGGCATCGCCGCTGACAGAAGAAGAGACGCTATGGAATGACTGTATTTCTGATTAATTTGGCCAAGGAGAAGGCGCGGCTGCTCGCCGCGACCGCGCAGTTGGACCGCCTGTCCGTGCCCTATGAGCGGGTGGAGGCCGTCTACGCGAAAGAACTCGACGAAGGGGTGCGAGAGGCCTCTCTTAATCGCTTCCGCTGGTGGTGCGCCGTGGGTCGTCCGTGCTACGTGGGCGAGATCGGCTGCGCCCTTTCACACTACAAGATCTACGCGCAGATGGCCGAGCGAGGGCTTGACTACGCCTGTGTGCTGGAAGACGACGTTATTTTGGAGGATGGCTTCAAAGACGCGCTGTCGCGTGTCGCGGCCTGGCTGGACGTGCGTCGTCCGCAGGTCGTGCTGCTCTCGAACCACACGACGGAACGCGTGGAGGGGCATGAAATCCGCCGGGCCCGGTCAGACATGTTCGCAGAGGGCTATGTCATCACCCGGAAGGCCGCCGAGCGCTTGCGCGCGGTCAACCTTCCGCTCGAAGTCCCTTGTGACCATTGGGGGCGCTGGGTGAGGATGGGCGTCATCGAACTCTATCATGCCTATCCGAGCGTGTGTTCCCAGGACAATGCGCATTTCGAGAGCGGCACGCGCGACCCCCACTTTTTCAAGGTGAAGGAACTCGACGCGATGCACTATCTGTGGCATAAGCTCAAGCGGGTGGTCGGGCGCGGCATCGATACGCTACTGTGCGCACGAGATAAACGGAAAATGGAACGCCTTGGGTTCAAGGCGGACTGAAGTATGGGTCTGCGGAGTTGATCCATAGGATTCTATTTTGAGTCCATCTTGAGAAGGAGCGAATAGGGAATGTTTAAGGATCCGTTTTACAAGGGGGCGCTGAAAGCGCTTGTGATGCTCGTTCTGTATGTTGTCGCGTCGCGCTACACATACGGCGTTGTGCCGCTTTTGGTTGTGCTGATTGGCTGTGCCTACCTCGCGAATGGCAAACCGGGTGTGGCCATTGGCTGTTTTATGTTCCTTGTCTTTTCAATCAAGATAAATCCCTTGGTTTTGCCAAAAGAGGGTGCGATATGGGCAATTGGCTTGCGTGTCGGACCTATGATTCTGGCTCTTTTGTTTTTCTTTTTTGGCATTAAAAGACGGGCGCGATACCGTCTGCCTTTCTTTGCAATGGTGCCGTTTCTCCTATCAACCTGCATCGGTTCCGCAACTGGATGGTGGCCAATGGTTAGTTATATGAAGTTGATAAATTATTCCGCCTTTCTTTTCGGGCTTTGCTACGCGGCGCAAGGCATTCAAGAGAGTCCGCGAGATGTTCTGATTGTCCGTGAGACGCTCTTTGCAATCATTGCCTTCATTATTCTGGGCAGTCTTCTGGTATTGCCTTTCCCTACGATTTCTTACGCGACATCTCTTCGGTATGCCATGGCAACGGGAGGTGCGGAAGCTGCAATGGACGCCTATGAAGACATAACATATGCCGGGGGAATGACGCTTTTTTGCGGTATTCTAGACCATTCACAATCACTATCTCCCATTTTGGGCTTGTCCTTTGCTTGGCTGTTATGCGATATGCTTTTTGTCGAGAATCGTATTCGCATTCCCCATCTCGTCTTGATTCTGTTGGCTTTGCCTATGATTTATATGACGCGGTCACGACTGGCCTTTGTGGTGTTAGTCTCGGGACTCACCATGATTTACTTCTATACCATCCGAAAAGTGCCAGTGCCCTATAGCCTCAAGAGGAAGTTTAGCGCGGGGATGACAATGTTTATCGCAGCCATCGTGTTGGCAATGGTGGTTATGGAGGCGAAAGACAATACCCTGACAAAATGGCTTCGCAAAACGCAAGATGTGGGCGCGGATATTCAGCAGCGTTCATTGTCCGAGGCTGTGACCGCTTCTCGACAGGGTCTGATTGAGTATTCAATGTATGAATTTCAAACGAATCCTGTCTTCGGAACGGGTTTTCAGGTTTCGAACCAGAATAGGGCGATGGCGGGGAGGGATGCGGTATTCGTGTTTTCCGCGCCCATTGAGAAGGGTATTTTGCCTATAATGGTATTGGGCGAGACGGGAGTAGTGGGCATAACGCTCTTCATTGTGTTTCTAATCGTCTTCTATCTGTCGGCGATACGGCAGAAACTCTATGTGACAATTACTTTGTTTACCGTGTTCTTGGCGACAAACATGGGTGAAGGCTCTTTCTTTTCAGTCGGAGGCATGGGGGGCATTCATTATGTGGTCTCTGTCCTTGGCGGATTCGTTATTGATATGATAGTTTTGCATTCGCCGCGAGTTTGGAAGGGAAACGCAAGGATGATTCGAATTAGATGAAGCTTTCCGTCATAATTCCCGTTTACAATGTCGCGCCTTACTTGCGAAGGTGCTTGGACTCAATTGCCGCCGCAATTAAATGCTGCGAAAGCAGAAGCGTTGCGCAAAATGAGATTGAGGTCATTTGCGTGGATGACTGTTCAACGGACGGTTCGGGCGAGATTTTAGATGAATACGCGGCAAAAGCATCATACTTTGTCATAAATCACTTAAAGTCCAACAGAGGCGTCAGCTTCGCCCGAAATGACGCGCTTAAAGTCGCACGAGGCGAATGGGTCGGATTTGTTGACTCGGACGACGCGGTAGCGGCGGAATGGTTCTTTAATGCGCTAAAAGTGCTTGAGAAGTTTCCTGATGCAGACATCGTGAACTTTGATGCACTCGTGTCCGTCGAGGGTCCCGAGGACTTATCGCGGGCAATCCGCCGCGCCAAGTGCGCGAAAGTGCGTATTCTTTCTTGCTCTAAAGATGTGAAGGCGCGGAAGAAGGCTCTGTATGTCTTCCCGCGCTACGGATGGTCCATGCGCAACTTTATTCGGAAGGATTGTCTGTCGGGCGTGCAATTCCCTGAGAACCTGAGGCTTAAGGAGGATATCGCTTTCTTTCTCGAGTTGTCCATGCACATCTCTAAGTTTGTTTTGGCGGACTATCCAGGCTATTTCTATATACGCCGCGAGGGAAGTGCGGTGGCGCGTCCGCGCAGAGATGAGGATGGCATCTTGTTTGCGAAGGCCTTGCTCGCATTGGGGCGAAGATATCAAAGCAAGGATCTCTGGCGCGCCATTACGGTGGCGTTGGGCTATGACTTTGTCCAGTGGGCGGAAGAGCGCGACCCGCGTTTGGAATACAATCCCGATTCATGTCCAATCCGTGCGAATTGGCGTAAGTTGCAAGCGGAGGGGGGAGACTATTTGTCCGCCATGTATTTTTGGTGGCGCATAGGCATTCGTCATTGGCTGAAGACCGGTGATATCGTGTGGGCGCGGCGAATTCGGAGGGCGCGAGAATGGATGGCGGCACGATTCATTTAGCGATCCCCGTGGACGGTGCATACCGACGCTGGGGCGAGGTCGTCGCAAGAAGCGCGAAGAAGGGCAGTTCTCTTCCTGTCGCGGTGCATTTCATTGACTGGAGTGTCTGCAACCGTGCGCGGCTTGAAGCCTTGGGGCAGTGGCACGGGAGCGCGATCGCCTGGTCGCGGCTGTATCTCTCGGAGATTCTTCCAGCGAATATCGATTGGGTGATTTCCTGCGATGCGGATGTTCTGTTTCGCGGCGATATTGCCAAACTTTGGGCACTGCGCGACGAAAAATATGTCGTGATGATGAGCCGAGACTCCTTGCCCCCTTGGCACAAGGAGAATCCCACCATAAGTAAGTATTGTCGCGAAAAGGGGCTTGAGACAGGAACAATCTACTGTAGCGGTCTTACGCTAATCAATCTCAGGCGGTGGCGCGAGGAAGGGTGGCAAGTGAAGGTGGACGACTTTCTCGCGCATCATAAACAAGCCCCTTATCTTGACCAGACTGCCCTTAATGTTGTCTTTAAGGATGTGAAGCAAGGGTTGCCGAAGTGCTGGGGCTGTTTCAGCGGCGACTTGAACGAGGATGTCGACTATAACGGAGACTGTGCGATTCACTATGTGAGCGATTCGCCGTGGAAACGCGGCAAATTGACGCAATTGATGAGCGACGCGGTCGTCCTCTGGCGGAAAGAGGCGGGGATGCCCTGCGGGGGCTGGCGGCGATGGCTTTATCTGTTCTTGTGCGCGACGAGTTCCATCTGGCGGTGCAATCGCTGGATGTCGTGGCATTTCAGGAATGCAATGAGGGCTAAGGAGGGTTAGCATGCGGTTTGTGTTTTATACGAATATTGTATCGCCACACCAACTGCCACTCGCGCAGGAACTTATTGCGCAATTGGGGGTAGAGAATTATAGGTATGTCTATCAATTTGAGATGGGCAAGGAACGGGCATCCCTTGGGTGGGGTGGCGAGGGGTCTGCCGCGTGGTGTGTTTCGGCTTCGTCCGCTGAGGGACGCGAATGGCTTGAAAATGCGGACTTCCTTATGAGTGGCGTTCGAGATGTGGATTTAATGGAACGCCGCGCGGCGAAGGGCTTGCAGACCGCTTATTCGGCGGAACGCTGGTTTAAGCCGTGGGCGGGTGTTCTTAGGCTGTTGCATCCGAGCTACTTCCGAATGGCGCGGCGGTTTGTGCGGCTTGTGAAAGAGGGTTCTGTTCAGTGTCTCCCGATGGGTGTTTGGGCGGCGCGGGATATGGCGCGGCTCGTCGGACTTTTCTCGGGTGATGGACGGTGCTTGTTCCGTGCACCTCGGTTGGCGTTCGCGTCCGAGCCGATGGGCGAGATTGCGGGGTATCCGTGGATGCGGATGTGGGGCTACTTCGTGGCTTCTGCGGAGGCGAAACCATTTCCAGCGCAAGAGGCGGACGAGCCACGAGCACGCGCGGTGCGCGTGCTCTGGGTCGGACGCCTCTTGCGCTGGAAGAGTGTTTCCACACTCTTCAAGGCGGTATATGCCGCGAATAAGGTGACTCCGACCACGCTAACTATAGTTGGGCAAGGCGCGGAACTGTCGCGCCTGAAGCGTCTGGACGCGGATTTGGCGCGAAAATACGGGGTTGTGTCTTTGATTTCTTATCACGCGCCCGTGCCTGTGGCGGAGATTCGTTCGTTTATGCGCAGTCACGATGTCTATGTGCTCGCCAGTAATGCTTATGAAGGGTGGGGTGCAGTGGTGAGCGAAGCCTTGGAAGAAGGAATGGAAGTCTTTGGCACTTACGAAGCGGGCAGTTCGGCAACGATGTTGCCTGAAGGAAATCTCTTTCATTCGGGGAATTGGCAATCCCTTAGCGAATTGCTCATTCGTTTCGGACAATCCCGAGTCCGTCATTGGCACGGCATTGGCAACTGGAATGCAAGATTCGCGGCAGAACGGTTGGTTGAGAGAATTAGGTGACGAATGGAGAAGGGGGGATGAATGGTCGTAAAGCGGACAGGTGTCCGTTTTGGTGTGGAAAATTACGGACAGGTGTCCGTTTTGGTATTGATTTGCGGGAGGAGGATTTGGTATAATTCCAGCCATGAAGCAGTATCCTCGGATCTACAGTGCCCTCGTTGAAGAACATCTGCGGCAGTATCGCCAGATGATATTCTTGTCGGGACCGCGTCAGGTCGGGAAGACGACCGTGTCGGAAGGTGTTGCGACGAATTATCTGAGTTGGGATGACGACGGGGTTCGGCGTGCGATGAAGCAAGGGCAGTCGGCGGTTGTGGAGGCATACGGCCTTTCCAAGTTGCCGGAGCGGGAACGCATCGTCGCGTTTGACGAAATACACAAGTACAGCCACTGGAAGCAGTTTCTCAAGGGGTTCTATGACTTGTATTCCAAAAGCGTGAAGATCATTGTGACGGGTTCGGCCCGGATGGATGTCTACAAGCGCGGCGGGGACAGCATGATGGGGCGTTATTTTCCGTATCGAATGCACCCGTTTAGCGTGGCTGAACTCGTGGATGCCTCATTGCCGGGCGAGCATCTGATTCGTGCGCCGAGGCGTCTTGGTGATGACGATTGGGCGGCCTTGTTGAGGTTCGGCGGCTTTCCGGACCCGTTTGTCCGCCGAGACGTACGCTTTTCCCGTCGTTGGAATGCGCTGCGCTTTGACCAATTGTTCCAGTCGGACGTGAGAGACTTGACGCAGATTGTGGAATTGGATCAGTTGTCCGTTCTGGCGGAGATTCTCAATCGTCGGTCGGGCGAACATCTTGTCTACAGAAACCTTGCGGTTGAAGTCGGCGTGGACGAGAAGACAGTCAAGAAATGGATAAAGGTCCTGAAGAACCTTTATTTTGGATTTGAGGTTCGTCCGTGGTTCAAGAACGTGGAGAACTCCCTTCGCAAGACGCCCAAATGGTATATGCGCGACTGGTCACAAATCGAGGATGAAGGGAAGCGGGCGGAGACGCTTGTTGCCTGTCATTTGCTGAAGGCGGTTGAAGGGTGGACGGATATGGGCTACGGGCAGTTCTCCCTCGGATATCTTCGGGACAAGCAAAAGCGCGAAGTGGATTTCGTGGTTGTGAAGGACGGCTGTCCCTGGTTTCTTGTTGAAGTCAAGAAACACGATGAGAGACTGTCGCCGAACCTCGCGCATTACCAGCGTCTGACGGGGGCGAAGCACGCATTCCAGGTCGTGCAGGATGCTCAGTATGTGAACCGGGATTGCTTTGAGGTGGAAACGCCGGTCGTCGTTCCTGCGCGAACCTTCCTCAGCCAGTTGGTGTAGTCCGCCGTCCGCACTCCTTCCCACCTCATCTCCCGATTCTTCCGATCACCACGGCTATCCCCCCCTACGGTGAAAATCCGTGAAATCCGTGGCGATAGTGGTTGCGCGGCAACTGCACTTCGGAATATGGTATAATGCGCGGTATGAGATCCGAGCAGATGCCCTATGGCGTGAA
>CAVFWY010000058.1:0-10270 GCA_963626175.1 Gemmiger sp. | reverse complement strand
CGTCTCGCGGCTCTGGACCGCCGCGACGGCGGAGGGCGGGCGGCTCGTGACGTGGAAGATTCCTGTCCAGTGGTACAAAAGACTGGACACTTCCGGCAGTTGGCCTCGGCAGACTATCCATCCGGACGGAAAGTTGATAGGTGGTAGCGAAAGCGCCCATCTTCAGGTCTTTGAGATTACGGCGGAGGGGACAATCAAGATATCGAAGCACGGTCATTGGATTGACCGAACGACTGAAGATGTCATCCGTCTTGACGGGAAGAAGGTTCACGGAGGAATTCACCTATGGCAATGAGGAAGCATAAGGTTGCATTCGCAACGCTACTTCTGGTCGGCGTTTTCGTGGCGGGAAGTCTGCCGTTTGCACTCTCTCGCGAATATGTGGCGACGGTCGAACTGATTCCCGTTCAGTATGCCCATGGGGGGAGCGAACATTTTCGTCCTGAGGCTCTGCCGCAAATAATCTATGCGCTGGAGGAGTGGTGTTCCGCCGACTGGAACGCAGAGGGCTTTCGAAGAAAAGTTCTGTCAGACGTTGGCAGAGTCCGAGGAACTGTGGCGGGATCGAAGCGAATTCTTTCTTCCATGAAGATAGCGCCGCACCGTTCCAAAGGCGTTGTAATGGTGTCCGCCACTGCATCGTCCGCACATGAGGCGGCCTTGCTGGTGAACGCCTATGCGAGAGCCGCCATCCGTCACTTGGAGGAGGTTCAGGCGGAGTCGATGCAAAAGGGCGTTGAGCAAATTAAGGAGATGCTGGAGCGCGCCCGGCGACAGCGCGGACGGCTCGAAGGAAAAGTCGCGTCATTTCGCAATGCTCCAAGGGCGGAGTCAGAAGAGTTGTCCGGCGCATTGCAGGTGGCAAGCAATCGTTGTGCGAACATTGAGAAGGATTTGGAGAACATGGAGTTGAGGCGTCAGCAAAAGATCGGAATGATTGGCTTTGCGGTTGTCGCTTGGGCAGATGAGGGGGGCGTGAAGCGGAAATATCCGTTATTTTCAGGCGGAACTTGTGGCTCAAATTGAGTCTCCCGGCGGATATACGCGCCGAGCAATCCGCAGCCTCATTGTGTCCGACCTTGATTTTGTCGCGGCGATGTATCCGGACAGTGGAATCAGTTGGACGAATTCTGTCCTCTTGGGGCGCGGTTGCGCGAGAGACCTTGTCAGGGTCGGCTACAAGCCGTAGTGGCTGGACGAGGAGTATCCGCCGCTGGACACGGAGAACCCGAAGAATCTGGAACTCAAGGCGGCGGAGGCGATTGACTGAACTCTGCCCAAAAGGTCAGTGATGTTTGCCCCAATGGTTAGTGACCTTATCCATGAAAATCCGTGGTGATAACGGTCATGCGAAAGGTTGATGCGCATCAAGAGGGGGTGTTGATGCGCATCAAGGGGGGTGGTTGATGCGCATCAAAGGGGGTGGTTGATGCGCATCAAGGGGGGTGGTTGATGCGCATCAAGGGGGGTGGTTGATGCGCATCAAAGGGAATCGTCATGCGAATGATTCGGCGTTTGCTTCCACCTGTTGGGCGAGGGCGGAAGCGGAAATGCCGCGCAAATCTGCCAGTTTCGCGGTAATTTGCTCAATTTTCGGCAATTCCGCCGCGTTTTCGGCGGTCGCGTCCGTCTCCACGAGCAGACGGTCAAGCGGAATCGCCTTCACGAGGGCGCGATAATTCACCGCGTGGTCGTTCAAAATGGCAGATCCGACCGAAATGTAGCCGTTGAGTTTCACGATGTCGGGGAGAAGTCCGCCCGACCGCGAGAAGCCGTGGAAGAGGAAGGCGGGGATGCGTCCTGCGTAGGGCTGGCACGCCCGGACGACTTCGCCCCAGCACTTCGCGCCGTGCAGCACGACCGGCCGCCCCAATTTCGCCGCGAGGGCGAGTTGTGCCTCGAACGTCTCGCGCATCAGCGGCGAAATCGTCCGTTCCTTCAGGCGGTCAAGCCCGATTTCGCCGATTCCGAACGCCGCGCCCGATTCAACCCGTTCTCGGACGGACGCGAGAAGCGGATAAAGCCGTTCGCGGCGAAACGAATCGACGTCCGCGACGGCGAGCGTCTGCCACGGGTGGATGCCGAGAAAGAGGAGGTCGCGCCCCGCGACGCATTCCGCCGCGCTTTCGTCGGGTTCGCGGCAGATGAAGTGCCGCGCCGCCCCCGTCGGGACATGGCAATGCGCGTCGGTCATCAGTCGAACTGATGGTAGAAAAGGACGCGTGTGCGGTGGGGGCCGTTATCCTTCAGGTAGTCCTGCCATTGGCTGCGCGATGCGTTCCGCGTCGACGCATCGATGCTGGACGAACCGGACGAACCCGACCGCTGGGGGGCTACGGGGTCGCGCCAGACGAGCGCAACGCCACGCGCACCGAGCTGCGAATTGGAGATCGCATCGCCCGACGAACCGCCGACCGTGAGCGGTTCGGCACGGATGAACACGAGGAAGAGCTGCTGGCGGTTCTGGAAACATTCGCGCCAGAACGAGTAGAGATACTTGCGGTCAACGCCGTGCAGGGGGTTGTTCAGATCCTGACTGCCGAGGAAGGAATACTGCTCGTCGCCCGTCTTTCCGTCATACCACGCGAGACTGCCGAATGCCGACATCCAGTCGGTCGTCCCATTCTCGGCGCGATTGAGGAAGCCGTTGCGCAGAAGCCCCGAAAGCTCCTCAATCTCGCCGTCGTCCCACCGGGCGGTCGACGAGGAACTGTCAGGACCGAAGGCATATCGCCGCGCTTCGCTTATGCCCGCCGACTTCGACAGCACGGTCAGGTCGGTATTCGTGCTCGCCATGTAGTAGTCGTAGGGCGTATCCTTGATAACCGCCGCGAGGATGCGCGAGTCGGGCGAGAACGGGTTCGCCCGGAAGTCACCGCTCCCGGAGACGATCTCCTTCCCATTCGGGTTCTGCCCGTTGGCGTTATCCATCGTCAACTCGTAAACCGCGTCCGTCCCCGATCCGCTGTGATCGACGGGCGTGTAGGTTCGCCAGATGAAGGCCTTGTTCGCCACATCCCCCCACGACGTGCGCGAACTGAAGTTATTTCCGTTATAGCGGGTGATCTCGGTGCTGTATCCGTCGCTCCCGCTTCCGAGGAGCATCGCCGAGCCGTCCATCGTCTGGAGGTTGGGGATGAACGCGAGTTCGCCCATCGACTGGAGGTATTCCTGGTCGCTCGTGAACATGAAGATGTCGGTGTCGCGACCGTTCGAGCCGAAGACGCCGCCCGAACCCGTCGTCGCGTTCGCGCCGAGCGCGTTGAGCCACGTTGCCGGGGTCACGTCGCCGTTCGCATCGCTCTTGGCGAACCAGTCCTCGGGGGCGAAGTTGAAGCGCGGGTCTGCGGCGTAGAGATCCGTCCAGCCCGTGTAAGTCGCCGGCGTGCCGTCCAGTATCGTAGTGAAGCCACTGGTTGCATCGTCGCTATACTTGAACGACTTGTCGGTCACGAAGTCGAGAATCGGCGCACCCTTGCCGCACAGACCCAACATCGCGTCGTTCGACTCCAGTCCGTTGTAGTTGACGCTCTGCAGCATCTCGACGTCGTCCTTGAACACGGCGGGGGCGAGATCGACCACGTCGCTCCCGTTGAGGACGCGCACCCACACGGCGACCGTCAGACGGTAGGTGCTCGCGCCCGTGAAGGTAATCTCATTCTGGTCTTCGCCGTTGGAAAGCTTGCCCGCGTCCTTGATCAGTTCGTCCTTGCGTCCGCCCGTATAGAGGGTCGTCGCCTTGACGCGCTCGCCGTTCGCATCGTAGACGATGGCGTTCTCCGGCGTCGAGTCGGCAGTCTTGAACGTCCGCGTCGCGATCGGCTGGAAGTTCTCGTCGCGCTGATTCATGGGCGTGACGTCCGCATCCGTGATGCTGAAGTAAAGCGAAGATTCGTTCGCGTTCGGACCCTGCAGCGGAATGTTGAAGTCCTTCAGGGCATCCGTGGTCGTCGCAATGTCATTGGGGAAGGAGAGCGACGTCTCGCCCTTGAAGAAGAGGACGCCGTCCCGTTCGGTGCCGCCGCTGCCACTCCACTCGGACTGGGTCGGGCGAATCGGCGAACTATCGCTCAGACGGCACTTCAGCCCCGAATCGGCCATGAAGACCGCCGCCACCGCCTGAACCTTGAACGAGCCCCTGCGCCCGCTATCCACGCGCTTGAAGGGATACGCCGCCACGCCCTTCAGCATCAGCTGGTTGCCGCCGACACCCTTGTAGGCGAACTTGGTGAACGTCCGCTTCATCGTGTGGGTCTTGCCGCCAGAAACTTTCGTATATTCAAGATCGCCGTCCGCCGTCTGTTCGACCTTCGGGGTCATTTGCGCCGCCGCGCCGTTGACGAGACCGAGGGCGCAGACCATCGGAGCCGCCTCGACCGTCGGCAGGGCGAGGGAAAGCGGAATCTGATCCTCGTCGAGATAGTCGTAGAGGCAGGCGAGCCCGACGCCCAGGTTCTTCTCGAGAATCTTGCCGAGTTCGGTCTGCGAACCCGTCAGCGCGAGGTCGATGAACCGCGTCACCCCGTAGGTGCGGAACGGCTGGTTCTCGCTTTTCGCCGCGATGTCGTGAACGTCTGCGGCGGTGGCGGAACCCGTCCGATTCGTCGGCGGAAACCACGTATCGACGATGAAGAGGGCGTTCGAGACGTATTGTTCGTCCCCCGCACTGTAAAAACTGCCGCCCGCCGAGCCGATGTATTGCGAGAACGGCGTGAACGAGCCGTTCCCCAGGAGGTTGAAGTCGGCGAGTGAGACGAGGGGAATCTGATTGGCCTGCCCGAGAATGTTGTCGAGTTCCGCCGCGTTGCTACTGAAGAGCGAGGACATGTTGACGCGCTGGCCCGGCGCGGAGGAACGCCGTTCGTTCGCCCTGAGGCGGTTGATGTCGAAGCAGTCCGAGACGTCGATCGCCGTGAAGGCGTAGCGGCCGAGGTCGTAGGAGAGATTCTTCCAGACGGCGGTCTTCGTGCGGCGCGAATAGACGCGGGCTTCGTTGATGACGGCGGGCGGCAGGTAGGCGAGGCCTTCGAGCGTCATCGTCGAGACGGTCGATTCCTCGTTCGTCAGGCCGAACGGCGTGAAGACGCGGTGCGTCCAGAGGTCGCCGTTAAACTGGTCGGGCTGTTTCTGCGCGGGGCCGACGCCGGGATAGGGGTCGAGGAAGACGCCCTCGACGTAGCCGTTGTCGTTCAGTTCGCCGTCCAGGCGCGAAATTGCGTTCGCGAGGGCGGACTTGAGGAGGTAGCGCGCCGTGGATTCGCGGCGGAGATGGCTGGAGGGGGCGCGGCTCTGCCGCATGTAGACGGCGAAGCCCACCGCGCTCACCACCATGAAGGAGAGCATGCCGAGCACGATCAGGAGGGCGCTTCCGTTCTTGCCATTCGTCAACTTCATCAATTGCCTCCCGTCGTAGTCGCCCGGCCGCGTTCCGAATCCGTCAGTCGGTAGAAGTTCGGCAGCGCGACGGCCGTCTCAAACGAACCCGTCGCGTCGCTCAGTTCGGCCGTCTTGTCAATCATATACTGGTAGGGGTTGCCCCACGGGTCGAGGAGACTGCCGTTCTTCACCGTGGCGTTAAACAGCACGGGGACGGTCTCGCCGTTCTCACCCGTCTCGCCGCCGAGAATCATCTTCATGCTGCCTTCGGTGCAGTCCGTCCAACTCGGCGCCAAGGCCTTTTCGAGCGTATGCCCGACGGCATACTGCTCATAGGCGAGGATGGCGTTCGTCATCTCGCGCACCTCCTGCGTCGCCCGCGCGATGCGCGCCCGCTGGCGGGCCTGCTTCACCGAGGTCGTCATCGCCGCCATGATGACGGCAATCATCCCAATCACCACCATCAGTTCAACGAGGGTGAAGCCGCCGCGTCGTCTATTCGTCAAGCTTTCCATCAATACACCTCATCTGGCCAGGTCGTGATGTCGTCTTCCGACCCGTAGTCCCCGTCGGGCCCGGCACTGCGAACGCCGACCGTGAAGAGTCCCGAACCGACCATCTGCCCGCCCGAAAGCGACTTCGCGCCGCCGTTCTTGGCGTCGGTAATCGAGAAGTTCGGCGCCTTGTCCCAGACAATCTGCTCGTAGGCGCGCCCCGTATCGGTCTTGACTTCCACCTGACTGCCCTCGTCGTTGAGGATGGAGACCGTGCGGTATTGGATCGTGCGCCCGGAGCCCGAAGCCGAAACCGACGTGTCGCCCAGCCCCGGCAGGACTTCGTCGCGGAGTTCGTGCGTCTCGCCGAGCGCGCGGCGGACGGTCTGCAGCTTCGCCACGCCCGCCGTCCCCGTCCGCCAGGCGATCGAGGACGAGTTGAAGAGCATGGTCAGCGTCGTGACGAGGATGCCCAGAAGCAGGCTCGCCACCAGAAGTTCAATCAGCGTAAAACCCCTTCTCATTTGTTCGGATCTCCCTGGAAGTGGACTTCGCTCACGTAGATGGGCTGGGTCATCAGCGCCTCCTTGCGCCGCGCAATGCGGAAGGCGAGTTGCACGACCGCGCCGCGCCGCGTCACGACAAGCCCGTACTGGTAGTCGCTGTCGATGGAGGGATTCCCCGCGCAATATTCGCCCGGCACCTTGCCCTTGATGTTGCCGAAGACGCCGTCCGCCGTCGAACGCGGACTGCCCGCGACGCGATAGGTCACCTCGTTGTCCTTCTTGTAGGACTGCACATACGCCCCCCAGCCGTCGGCGGGCCAGACCGCGTCCGCGACGCCGCGGTTCTGGGCGTCGCCGCTCGCGGCCTGACCGATCTGCGTCCACGCCGACCACGTCATGTTCGTGGCGGAAAGCCCCGTGACGAGCGGCGAGAGGTAGGCGTCGGCGAACGCCGCGCCCGCCACGTCCTCCACGCTCTGCCGGTTCTCCCGGTAGCCGAGCGTATACAGGGAACACATCGAGAATACGCCGACCGCCATGATGAAGATCGCGAGATTGACCTCCATCAGCGTGAAGCCGGCCCGTTGGAACATTCGCGTCATCATACCGTCTTGTCCTCATCCGCCGAGGCCGTGCCCGCCTTCCGCCAGCGCTCCGGCATGCCGTTCGCGTTCGGCTTTGTCGAATAGACGTCAATCGTCGGCGTCTGATCCTCCGTCGGATCGAAGTAAATGACCGTCGGCGTGGAAATCGACGAGATGTCGGACGGGATCGACGTGCCGAAGATGAAGCCGTAGGGTAGCTGGAGTTCGCCGATCTCGAAGGCGTAGGGTGTGCCGGCCTTCCACCCGCTCGGCTCGTGGCTCGACTTGTTCAGGTTGTAGAACGCGCTGCCGACCACGTTCGTCGTATCCCCGATCGAGAAGAGATAATTCGAAAGCTTCGGGTCGCGATCCCTCTTGTAGACCGCGTCCGCCACGATCGAATACTGCATCGCCCCGCCCGTCTTCGGGGGGAAGCGGTAGAGTTTCATGCCGCGGCGCTTCTGGAGTTCGCTTTCGTCGTCCGTCGACTCGTAAGTCTGGTCGAGGTCGCCGAATTCGTCGTAGAGGAGGGGATTCGCGTTCAGCGTGATGCGTCCCGAGCGGCGCACCGCCGTCATCACGCCCACGACAATCGCGTTCTCGTCCTCCGCGCCGCTCGTATCCTTGACGAGCTTGTTGTAGCAGAACACGGCGGTCGGCACGCGGTCGACCGCCGCACGTTCCTTCGCGGAGCGCAGAAGTGCCGAAGCCGCCGCCACCGCGCTCCTCTCGTTCATGCCGCGCACGAGGGCGTTGTAGCCGCCCGTCGCGGCAACGCCGAGCATCGCCATGATGGCCATGACCACGAGAAGTTCGATGAGTGTAAAGCCCTTGCGCATGGTCATTGCTTGTTCGGATTGTCCTTGCTGACGGTGACGGCGTCGGTCTTGCCGTTGTAGGTGATCCAGTAGCGGCGGAACTTCCCTTCCTCGCCCTGATAGCCGAAGGCGAGCTTGTTGAAGGCGATGTAGTTCTTCCCGTTCCGGTTCGCCGCAATCAGGAAGTCCATCCCCGTGATGCACTTCTTGTCGCCGCAGTAGGTGGACTTGTTCTTGTTCGAGTGGTTGTCGTAGCATCCCTCGCCGTTGTTCCCGAGCTTGCTCGAGTTCGCGACGAAGAGGGCGGACGGATCGACGAGCACCGACCTGCGCCCGCCGCCCTTGCCGAACGCCTTGCCGACGACCTGCTGGAAGATGGAGTCCGTTTCGCCCGTATCGAAGGTGTAGGTGTCTTCCGTCATGCTGCCGGCCTTGTTCTCGATGACGTCCGGCCACTCGCCCTCCTGCGCGTAATACGCCGCGATGCCCTGCTCGAGCGCCAGGCGCATCGCGTCCGCCCGCCTGCTCCGGGCATTGCGGATCGATCCGGACGCGGCGACCGAGACGATGCCGATGAGGACGGAAATCACCGCCACCACCATCATCAGTTCAATGAGGGTAAACGCCCTTTTGTTCATCGGTCACTCCTCCTGGCCTTCCGCCCAGCTGCGCAAATCGTCCTTCGTGCCGAACTTGCCGTCGCGCCCCGCGCACCAGACGGCCGCGCTCGCCCGCACGCGAACGGATTCGCTGCCCTCGGGGCTGACCTTGACGATGCCGTCCAGGTCGTCGTCGATCGCGAAGCGCAGGCGGTGATCCTGAATCGTGCCGCCCGTCGGGACCTTCGTGTTGAGCGAGACGGAACCCCGCGCCGCGAGCCGCTTCACGACGTCCTGCGCCCACGGCGAGACGACGCCGCACTGGTCAAGCCCCATCAGCTCGTAGCGCGTCGTGCCCTGGTCGTCCGTCGTCGTCTTGTAGGAAAGCGACATCGCGCCGCGCCGCGCAAGCGCCGCGCCCACCTCCGGCGTCATCTCGCCGTTCCCGCCCGAACCTTCGCTCAGGATCGTGCGCGGCCACGCGCCATCCTTCTGGAGAACCGCCGTCAGGGCGGTCACCACCTCGTGCACGAGCTCCTGCGCCTTCGTCTCCTGCGCCTTCGCCTCGACGCTCTTGAACCCGACGAGGGAGGCCGCCGCCAGCGCGGCGACGATCCCGATCACGACCAGCATTTCGACTAGTGTAAAGGCTTTTTTCATATCAGTTGCTCATTTGGACGATGTCATCCGCCACCCAGTTCATGATCCGGCGCTGATACTGGCTCAGCGCGGAATCGCTCCGGATCTCCTCGGGGGAGACCCACGGCGGGAAAGTCCGCCCGTTCGGACCCGAACTCCACAGGCGGTAACTCTGGTAGGGAGCGGGCGAATAGTAGTAGAAGTCGTTGCCCCAGCCGTCCTTGCAGGTGACGCCGTCGAGCGCATACAGCTGCGAACTCCCGCTGTTCGAACCGCCCTGGCTGTTCGCCGCGGAATAGAGGACGGGATTCGCATTCTTAACGTGCACGTTGCGCCCCTTGCTCGCATCGTCCGTCGCCGCCAGGCTGACGCCGTAGATCTTCAGGCTCGGCCGCTCGCAGGTCAACTGCCCCTCGAGGTTCGCCATCCACCGCGCCGTCACCGCCTGCGAGGGGAGAAGCTCGACCTTCCACCGCTCCGAGTCCTGCGAGCCGCTGTTGCTTTCCCTGACCTGCTTGTTCAGGTCGTTCCAACTGTCGTAGGGCGTGCCGTCGTCGAACTTGCAGGGCAGTTCGTTGTTGCTGCACCACTGCTTGAAGTTGCTGTAGATGCTGCCGTTGTCGTGCCCCATCATCACGAGAAAGCGCGGCAGAAGATAACTCATCAGCCCGAACTGGAAGATCTGGACGTCCGTCCAGTCCGCATCACCCTGCTTGCTGCTGAGCGAACTCGGCTGCTCGAGCGCGTCGAAGAGGTAGGCGAGGTCGTCGTTCTTGCCGTAGGCGCTGTTCGGATCGCTGTTGTGGAATTCGCGAAGGGTCTCGGCGACCGTCCTCACGTAATCCTGCATGTCGTTCGAATACGGAAACTGCATCGCGACGGGCTGGCTCTGGCAGGCGGCCTTCACCTGCCGCCACATCTCGGTCTCGTCCGAATTGAACGAAGTGCCCGGGTTGCTGTCCACCTGCTGGATGCCGCGCCTGTTCACCTCGTAGAAGAAATTGCGGCTGCCGTGCAGTTTCACGGGGGGATAGCTGCCGAACGCGGCGTAGTAGCCCGAAATGCAGTTTTCGAGCCGCTGCATGCGCGAAATCGTCAGGTTTCTCGCCTCCGTGCTGCTGCCCAGCCCCGCCAGGCGGAAGACAATCGACATCAGTGTCACGATGACGACCGTGACAATCAGCATCTCGACGAGCGTAAAGGCCTTGCGCATCAGGCGACGCCTCCCGAAACCGAGGAAATGATCTTGATCAT
>CAVFWY010000057.1:0-10292 GCA_963626175.1 Gemmiger sp. | reverse complement strand
CAGACATGGGAGAATCCATTTTCAGCACTCGTCGCGACAAAGCATCCGAAAAAGACCACACCCCATCCCGCTAACACAAGCACTATGATTGTTAGCGACAGTCGTCGCCATGTCGCCACGCATGATGCCCGAAACCAGAACAGGAGACACAGGGTCGTGGGAACAGATAAGATCAACATCGCCGCAAGGCAGTCTCCGATGTCAACTGCCTGCAAATAATTCAACAACCGTTCCATTGCGTTCATTCGGCACGTTTCGATTTTCTTTCACATTTCTATAAATCCGAATGTACGGTCTCTGCTGAAATCGTCGCCTTGACACGATAGAATCCGCTCGTCGATAACTTCGGGAACGACAACTCCAGTGTCTCGCCCGTCGCCAAGGTCGAACTCTTCACCTTGAGTTCACCGGGGTTTTCGCCCGCGAGGACGCTGTAGTAGAGCCCGGGCGTCGTCGCGAACTTGCCCCCACCATTTGAGAACAGTTGCGGCAAGTCGAGCGACGTCCAGTCGTCGACCTGTTTCTGCGCATCTTCTTTCGCGGCGGCGGTGAGTTCGATGCCCACGGCGAACTTGCCGTCGCCAAGGTCGCGTCTCTTCGCCTCGAAAAGCCCGGCGTAGCGCGTCTTGAAGGACGCAGGCAGGCCATTGGGTGGCGTGACGAAACTTGGGCGATCCTTTTCGAACGCCGCGACGAACGCATCGGCTTGCATCTGCGAATCGAAGTTCGCCTCGACACCGGGTTTAATTGGCTTAAACGTGGGCGTGTCACCGCTCCCGCCGCCAAGAGGCTTGAACGACGGATTCCCCTCGCTGTCAACGAGAAGTTCGTCGTCGATGCGAAGATATGTGAAATCGACGGGCTCAACGGGGCACTGCGAGGATGTTTCTGCCCCATCTTGGTCTTTTGTAATCCAATACCACCCGAAAATGCACGGCCGCCCCTGATAATTGGGGTTGTAATAAAGCGTCACCTGATGCAGCATCGGCTTCTTGTAGTAGGGCGAGGACGAATCCTCATACTCAATAGGCGTCGGGTCGGTTATATACATGTGGAGAAACTTCTTCTCGCCCCGCTCGTTGACTTCGTATTCCACGCCGTAAAGCGTGTAGGCGTGCGATGGACCTCGGACGGAGGCGATGCAATTTCCGTTCGCGTCCACAAACTCCTCAAGGCACTTCTGCACGTCGGCGGTATCCTGATTGTAGCAAGTGAGCGTGTAGAAAATGGGCTTCTTGTCCTGGAACTCGCTGTATTTCTTATAGGTGACGTATTGGTAGCCTGGGTTATAGAGCGAGACTTTTTTGACAGTGTTCGTGAAGACCCACTCCAGCGCTCGCCAAACATAATCGCCACCATCCCCGAAATAGGGGTTCACGTCATATTGCTGGATCAGCTCCTCACGATCCCAAACCTTGATACCGGAGTAGTCGTATTTCTCGGCGATGCGCTTCTGCCACCAGTCGATCATGTCGGTGGAGCACCCGGCCCAGCATCCATTGCTGAACTGAAAGGTGTTCTGCCAGCCGCTCTCGGCCGTCACGCCTTTCGCCCAGACTTGGACTGTCTTGGCTTTTGCGCTCCACGTGCCGATGGCGAATGTCGCTATCATTGCCAGCCGCAGAACGCGACATCTTTTTGCAGGTGTCGTATTCATGTGGTTGCTCCTTGGTTTACGTGAACATTATGTACTATCTGGTTACGAAGGACAAAGGGGCAAAGTTACAAAATTTGACTCTACTGCAATTAAACCAACTTCATCACCGTTTTCACGGCAATTCAGCGGGAAACATCATCTGGCGGCGTGAAGAACTGACAACCCAGCCGCCGCGAGCGCATCGGCAAGGGCACGGGAGAACGCGGCGGAATAGTTGCCGTCGTCAGTCGGGGACGCGGCTTCGCCGCGATGCACCGAGCGCACCGTGCGCCCGTCGAGCACCGTGAGCGAAAGCGCGACAACCGCCTTCCGTTGCCCTTCCTCGCGACAATCGAGCGCAAGGCGCGTGACGCAGAGTTCAAGCGTGTATCGTGCGGACGCGGCGGAATTCGCCGCAACGACACGCGAAAACGCACCCGACGCGGCGAGCGCGTCTTCCGCCGCACTGCGAATCAGCGCGGCGGGCGGCGCGGCGAATCCGTTGAAGGCGTCGAACGCGAGCGACCCGTCGGGGCGCAGCACCACGAACTGCCGCCCGTCGAACGGCGCACGGACGCTGACCTGCGCAAGCCGTGCGGTTTCGTCGCCGGACGCAACCGCCGTGCGCGGCAGTTCGGCGCAATCAATCGTCCAGTTCTCGGGGCTCATCGGCGCAGGGCCGAGGCAACCCGCAAGACAGGGCAGAAAGGCAAGAAAAAGCATCTTCAGTCTCATAACGCCCCCATTATACCATTTTCCGCCGAACACGGACTTTACAGAGGGCGGGGATGAAGTAAAGCGAAACGAGCGAGGAGACGAGGATGCCGCCGACCGAACCGATGCCCATCGACTGGCGCAATTCGCTGCCAAGTCCACCGCCGAGCGCCATCGGCAGCATGCCGAAGAGCGCCGCCGCGCAACTCATCAGGATCGGACGGAACTTCGCCTTCGCCGCGAGCGCGACGTCTCCCGTGCGCCGCCATTCGTCAATCAGCAGAATCGCCGCGTTCACCACCACGCCGACGAGCATGATGCCCGCGAGCAGTCCGAAAATCGAGAGCGTCGTCCCCGTGAGCGCAATCGCCGCGAAGATGCCGAGATAACTGAACGGAATCGTAAAGAGAATCACGAACGGCAGCGCCCACGACTCGAGAATCGCCGCGAGCAGAAGGTAGGTGAGCGCAATCGCGACGATCGTCACGAGTCCGAACTCCTCGAACGCCTCCGCCATGTATTCCGCCATGCCGCCGAGCACCGTCGAATAGCCACGCGGCAGCCGTGCCTGCACGGCCGCCGTCGCCGCGTCAATCGTCTCGCCGAGTCCGTGTCCGGGCGCGTTGTTCGCGTAGACGATGATCGAACGCTGCTTCTCGCTGCGCACGATCTGCACGGGCTGCATCGTCCGCGCGACCGAGGCGACCGTGCCGAGCACGAAGGGACGACCCTCCGGGCCGGGGAAGTTGAGTTCCTCGACCTGCCCGACGCCGTCCTTCTGCGCGTAGCGCACGCGAATGTCGTAGGAACGGTCGCCTTGCGTGAACGTCGCCGGGGTGAGGCCGGCGATGGAAGCGCGGAGGTTGAGGCCGAGCAGGTAGGGCGTCAGTCCGAGGTCGTTCAGAACCGCCCGATTCGGGTGTATGCGCAGTTCGGGACGACCGGGGCGCACGTTGTGCGAGACATCCGACGCGGAGGCATCCGCCTTCAACTGCCGCGCCGTCTCGAGGCCGAGCTCGTCCAGCTTCGCCATGTCGTCGCCGAGAATCTTCAACTGCATCGCCTGTGACGCACCGCCGATGACGGAGGGCACCATCACCGTCGCAATCACGTCCGGCTCGCCCTCAAGCACCCTGCGCATCTTGTTCGAGATGTCGTCAATCGTGTCGGGGCGGTCGGTCATGTCGGTCAGCACGAAGTTGATTTCGGCGAGATAACTGCCGCGTCCGACCTGACCGAGCACGCCCTGGGTCTTGCCGACGGAAATGACGCGGTGCGTCACGAAAGAGCGTCCGTCCGAACCCGTCAGGCTCCCCAGTTTCGCGGCGATTTCGCGCGTCCGCTCGGCGGTGCGTTCGAGGTTCGAGTCCGCCGGGAACTCCAGTTTCACCGAGAGTTCGCCCTTGTCCATCGTCGGCACGAAGTCGCTCTTCACGAGCGGCGCGAGCAGTGCGAACCCGGCGACCGTCAGGACCGAGAAGACGAGAAGCCACGTCTTCGGACGGCGCAGAACCGCCGCGAGCGAACGGGCGTAGCCGCGCTCCAGCGCGGCATAGCAGGCGTTCCACGGGGCGACGAGCCGCGCCAGGATGCGGTTCACGCCCTCGCCCTTCCCGTCGAGCGCCTTCGCCATCATCGGCGTGAGCGTGAAGGAGACGAGGAGCGAGGCGAACGTCGAGGCCGTCACGACAATGGCGAACGGCACGAAGAAGCGTCCCGCCATCGTCTTCATCGTGGCAATCGGCAGGAACACGACGACGTTCGTCAGCGCACTCGCCGCGACGGCGAGGGCGATTTCGTCCGTCGCCTTCGCCACGTCGCCCGGCTTCGCCGCGATGTTCTCCAGCACGACGATCGAGTTCGCCACGAGAATGCCGACGGATATGCCGACGGCGTTCATCGTAATGACGTTCGCCGTATAGCCGAACGCCGAGAACACGATGAGGGAGATGACGATGGTAATCGGAATCGAGACGAAAGCCGTCAGGGCGGTGCGCCAGTCGGCGAGAAAGAGAAGAAGGACAAGCCCCGTCAGCAGAACGCCCTGCCAGATGGAACTCACGCCGCCGGCGACCGTCGCGTGAACGTAAGCCCCGTCGTCGCGCACCCAGTCGAGCCGCAGTCCGCCGGGCAGATTCTCCTTCGCGAGGTCGAACGCCGCGCGGATTCCGTCTACCGTCTTCGCCGCGTTCGCTTCGCCGCGCTTGGTGACCTTCATGACGACGGCGGGCTTGCCGTCGCTGAACGCGAGTGACTCCGGACGCTTCGTGCCGAACGCGAACGTCGCCACGTCGCGCAGATAGACGCGGTCACCGCGCGGCGCACCGAGTTCGATGTCGCCGAGCGCGGCAGGGTCGTCCGCCTCCGCGTCAAAGGTGAGCGAGACTTCGCGGGCGCGGTCGGAAATCTGCCCGGACGGAACCTTGAGGTTGCCTTTGCCGACCTTTTCCACGACTTCGGCAAGCGTCAGTCCGGCGGCGGCGAGTTTCTCGCGATCCACCGAAACGATGACCTCGCGCTCCTCGCCGCCAATCAACTCGACGCTCGCCACGCCCGCCACCGCCGAGAAACGGTCGGAAAGCTGCTGGTCGGCGTAGTCGTAGAGTTCGTCCACGGGGCGGTCGCCCGTCAGCGCCACGGTGACGACGGGAATGGCGTTCATGTCGAACTTCAGGATCTGCGGCTTCTCCGCAGCGGACGGCAAGTCGCCCTCGATCGCACCGATCTTCTCGCGCACGTCAGAAGCCGCCACGTCCTGACTGCGGTCGAGATTGAACTCGAGCATCACCTGGCAAAAGTTGTTCGCACAAGTCGAGGTGACGTGCTTCAAGCCGTCCACCTGCACGACCGCGTCCTCGATTGGTTTCACGATTGAAGTTTCGATTTCCTCCGGCGACGCACCCGGATAGACCACCGTCACCGAAACGTAGGGGATCGTGACGTTCGGCACAATGTCCACCCCGACCGTCCGCACGGCGAGGAAGCCGAACATCATCAGCATGATGAGCGCGACCAGCGTCAGCACGGGTCGCCGTATCGCCGTATCACTCAGAAACATGGCTCGTCCTCACTTCGTCGCCCTCGTTCACGAGCAGCATCCCCTCGAGGATGATTTCGTCCCCGTCGGCGAGTTCCGGCGAAAGGATCTCGCGCAGGTCGCCGTTCGTCAGTCCTGCCGCGACGGGAACTCTCACGACCTTTCCGTCCGCGACCTTGAAGAGCGCGTCCGTTCCGCCGCGCAGGGCGACGGCCGTCGTCGACACGGCCTGCGAACGCCGACGGGCAAAGACGATTTCACAGTCGACGATCATGCCGGGGGCAAGCGCGGCGGCTTTTGCAATCGTCGCGCGCACCTCGAACGTGCGCGTCGCCGGGTTCACACGCGGCGACTTGTAGGTCACTTTCGCCGCGACGGCGGTTCCGTTCGTGCCGGGCAGAAGGAGTTCCGTCTCCCCTTCCACGACCTTCGCATAGCGCTCGGCGTTCAGCGAGAGGCTGAGTTCGTAGACGTTCGGGTCGTCCATCGCGAAGACCGGCACGCCCGGCCCGACGTAGTCGCCCGCGTCCTTGTATTTGCGCGTAATCACGCCGTCGAACGGCGCGCGGACTTCCGAATCGGCGAGATTCTTCCGGGCCACGGCGAGCCCCGTATCCGCCTTCGTCACTGCCGCGCGCGCCGCATCGAGCGCGGCAGCCATCGTCTTCGCCGCCACGTCCGTCCGCTCCCACTGGTCTTTCGTGATTGCCTTCGCTTCGTAGAGCCGCTTCATCCGCGCTTCGTCCAGCCGCGCCTTCTCGTCCTGCACGGCCGCCTGCGCGAACTTCGCCTGCGCGAGCCGGCGGTCGTCTTCCGCCGCGCGGACGGCATTCGCGAGATTCACCTGATCGATGCGGAAGAGCGCGGCGCCCTTCTTCACCGCATCGCCCTCCTCCACGAGAATCGCATCCACCGTGCCCGGCATCCGCGCCGAGACGGTCGCCGAGTTCTTCGTCCGCACCGTGCCCTGCACGCGCAGGGAGTCCGCAAACGCGACGTTGCGCCGGACGGAACCGACCCTGACGAGCGGGCGCGTCTCTGCCGCGCTTTCAACCTTTCTTTCGCATCCGACCGCGCACGCGAGCGCACCGACAAGAACAAGAACCGACTTTCCCATTATCTGACCTCCTCAAAGATTCCAACGCCCATCGCCTGACGAAGCGCGACTTCCGCCAACGCCGACGAATATTCCGCCGCGACGGACTGCACTTCCGCCGCGTCCTTCACCGCGAGTTTGTCGAGCACGGTCGAGAGCGTCTCCTCGCCCTCGGCGAACCGCCGCTCCGTCTCGGCGTAGTCCGTTTCGGCGGCCTCCTTCGCCCGCGACGCGGCGAACCGCTGCGCCGCGCACCGGCGGTAGTTGCGGTGAGCTTCGGCGACCGCCGTCACGACCGCCAGCATGCGGTCTTCCTGCAACTTGAACTCGGCTTCGCGCTTCGCCCGCGCGGCGCGGTATTCCTGCACCGTGCGGAAGCCCTCGAAGGCCGACCACGCCGCGACGAGCCCGCCGCCCCAGCCGCGCACCGCCGTGCCAGCAAGGCCCTCGTTCAGTCCGCCGCCGCCGAGCACGACGTTCGGCAGGAAGTTCGCCAGCGCCTCGACGACCTGCGCCTTGCGGAGTTCAATCGCCTGGTCGCCCGCGTAGAGATCCTTGCGCGAGAGAAGCCCCCGCCACGCGCACTCCTCGACGGAAAGCACGTCGAACGCGCCGCTCCGCACGGCGAGCAGGCTCGCGCCGTCAAAGAGATTCGTCCCCTTTGCCGCGAACGGCCAGAGGCGCACGACTTCGCAGAGTTTCATCCGCGCATCCTCGCGCTGGTCTTCCGCCTCGCGCAAATTCAGTTCGTCGCCCGCGAGCCGCGCCACCGCCCGCGCACGGTCGCCCGCAAGCGCATACCCCTCGTCCGCAAGCCGGCCCACGCGATTCGTCAGCGCCTCGCCGCTCGCCACCTGAAGCCGATAGGTCTCGACCATCCGCTCGGCGATGACGGCGCGGTAGAAAAGCGCGGCGACCTGCGCATCCAGCACCTCCTGCGCACGCTCGCGCACGATGTCGCGGATGCGCACCCCGTATGCCGTCTCGGCGAACATCACCCACGCCGCCGGCGTGAAGACGGGCTGCGTGAGCAGCATCGACTGCTGGTTCGCCCACACGCGGTTGCCCTTGAACGCGACGGGCGAGAGAAGCGGCACTTCTGACCTGCCGTGAAAGACTTCGCGACCGAGCGACATCTCGAGGTTCGGCAGAAATACCGAAAACGCCGTCGCACGGTCGATGCGGGCGAGTTCCGCCGCGAGACTCTGCTCGGTCAGCTTGAGCGTCCGTTCCCGCGCAAGCCCCACAATCTGTCCGAGCCGATAGGGCGGCGGATTCGTCGCCGCCCATTCGTCCGTCTCGGCGACAAGTTTCGCACGGAACGCCGCGCTCGACGACTCGCGCTCCTCGCGCCCCGGATTCACGCACCCGACAAAGGCAAACGAAAGAACAGCCGCCCACAGGACGCGATTCATTCGCCATCCCCCTTTCCCGCGTAGTCGAGTTCCGCGAAGACCCGCTCGCACACGAAGTCCGCGAAGGCGCGTCCCCACGAGGCGGGGGTTGACCTCTTCGGACGGAACAGCACTTGCCACGACTCGTCCACAAACGCCACCGCCGACAGCTGCGACCAGATCGAAATCACCCACTTGCGCGATTCCGTCTCGCTCTTCCCCGCCATGCGAATCAGCGCGAAGAGGCAGTCGTAAAGCGGATGGAAGAACTCCGTCTTGATGAACTCGTGCATGCTTGAGGGACGGTGAATCTCGCGTCCGTAAAGGCGCGAGGTTATCGCCTGACCACCCTCCGTCGCGTGCATGGCGACCGAGAAGCGCGTGATCCACTCGCGCAGGGCCGCCCGCCAGCTCGCCGCGTCCGTCACGCCCGCCGCCAGCCGGGAAATCGAATGTCCGTCCACGCGGCGGAAGACCCGCGTCAGGCATTCGCGGTAAAGCCCCTCCTTCGAGCGGAAGTGATAGTTCACGAGCGCACCGTTCACACCCGCCGCGCGGCAGATCTCGCGCGTCGTCACTCCGCCGAACCCCTTCTCCGCGAAGAGTTTCGTCGCCGCCGCAATGATGTTCTCCTTCGTTTTATCCATGGCAAAGGCCTTCCTTGTGTTAAACGCACGTTTAGTATATCAATTTAAAACGTCGCGTGTCAAGGGGGGCTGGGAAAGGTCGTGCGGCGGCGGGCGACCCGACAAAGGAAACGGGCGCGGAAATCTCCGCGCCCGTCCTTGCATCCGAATGTCGGCTTTCTTACTTCGACGTCAGAGCCGCCACGCCGGGGAGAACCTTGCCTTCAAGGAACTCGAGGGACGCGCCGCCGCCGGTCGAGATGTGCGACATCTCGGCGGCCTTGCCGCTCTTCTTCACCGCGCTGACGGAATCGCCGCCGCCGATAATCGAAGTTCCGCCGTTGGCCTTCACCGTGGCGACCGCGTCGCACACGCCGTAGGTGCCCTTCGCAAGCGGCGCAAACTCGAAGCAGCCCATCGGGCCGTTCCAGACAACCGTCTTCGCGCCCTTGATCGCCTCGCTGAAGAGTTCGACCGACTTCGGACCGATGTCCAGCCCCATCCAACCGTCCGGGATGTCGTCGTCGCAGATCTTGACCTGGATGTCGGAGGCATCCTTCTCGGCCGGGAACTTGTCGGCAATCACGTTGTCGACGGGGAGGAGGAGCTTGATGCCCTTCGCCTTCGCCGTTTCCATCATCTCCTTGCAATAGGCGACCTGTTCGTCTTCGCAGAGGGAGTTGCCGATCTTGATGCCCTGCGCCTTCTTGAAGGTGTAGGCCATGCCGCCGCCGATAATCAGCGTATCGACCTTGTTGAGGAGGTTCTTGACGACCGCGAGCTTGTCGGAGACCTTCGCGCCGCCGAGAATCGCCACGAACGGACGAACCGGGTTCTCGACCGCGTCACCGAGGAACTTCAGTTCCTTTTCCAGCAGGAAGCCGGAGACGGCGGGCTGGATGTAGTCGGCGATGACCGCCGTCGAGGCGTGGGCGCGGTGAGCCGTGCCGAACGCATCGTTGCAGTAGACGTCGCCGTAGCTGGCGAGCTTCTTCGCCATTTCCTGACGCGCCGCCTTGAGTTCGGCCTTCTTGGTCTGATATTCCTCTTCGGTGAGGTGGATGCCCTTCTTCTCGTCATCCTTCTTCACCTTGCCGTCCTCGGCCTTGTAGAAGCGGGTGTTCTCGAGGAGCGCGACTTCGCCCGGCTTGAGCGCCTTGACGACTTCATCCGCCGCCATGCAGTCGGGGACGAACTTCACTTCCTGACCGAGTTTCTTCGCGAGTTCCTCGGCGACGGGCTTCAGCGAGAACGCCTCTTCGTAGCCCTTGCCCTTCGGACGGCCGAGGTGGCTCATGAGGACGAGGCTGCCGCCCTGCTCAAGCACATACTTGATCGAGGGGAGCGCCGCGACAATGCGCGTGTCGTCCGTAATCTTGCCCGAGCCATCCTTGGCCATCGGCACGTTGAAATCAACGCGCATGACGACGCGCTTGCCCTTAAGCTCGACGTCGCGCAATGTCTTCTTGTCCATCTTACGCTACCTCCGTAAAAGTCGCCTTACTTGGCGGCCATCTTGTTCATCTTAAGCTGCGCGCGGCTTTTCTTGCGGTCAGCCGTATTCTTCTTGATGATGCCCTTCTTCACGGCCTTGTCAAGCCCCGAGACGAATTCCTTGAACTTCTTCTCGGCGGACTCCTTCTCGCCCGCGTCGGCGGCCTTGAAGAGGTTCTTGTGGGCGTCGTGCAGCTTGGCCTTCACGGTCGAGTTGCGCTTGTTCGCCTTCGCATTCTGACGGTCACGCTTTCTGGCGGCGCGGCCGCCCTTGATGTTTGCCATATCTTCTTAT
>CAVFWY010000056.1:1786-10376 GCA_963626175.1 Gemmiger sp. | reverse complement strand
CCGGGCATGTACGTCGGCGAACCCGGGACGGGCGCGATGTACCACGACTGCATTTACATTCTGATGAAGGAAGTCATCGACAACTCGGTCGACGAGTTCGTGATGGGATGCGGCAAGAAGATTGACGTCACGGTCAACTACGACACGGGCGAAACGAGCGTGCGGGACTACGGGCGCGGCATTCCGCTCGAGAAAGTCGTCGATTGCGTCAGCCAGATGAACACGGGCGGCAAGTTCGACTCCGACAACTTCCAGTTCTCGGCGGGCATGAACGGCGTGGGGACGAAGGCGGTGAACGCGCTTTCCGAGTTCTTCGAGGTGCGGTCGTTCCGCGACGGTGCGTATTCGGAGGCGTTCTTCAAGGAGGGGCGGCTTCAGTCGAAGAAGCGCGGCACATGCAAGACGCGCGAGCCGAACGGCACGTTCATCCGCTACCGTCCAGACGTGACGGTGCTGAAGAACTTCAAGGTGCGCGAAGAGCACGTCGTCCGCCGGATGAAGATGTATTGCTACGTGAACGCGGGGCTGACGATCAACCTGAACGGTCAGTCCATCTGCTCCGAGCACGGACTTGCCGACCTGATTGCGGACGAGGCGCAGTTCGAGAAGCTCTACGCGCCGTTCCACGTGAAGACGAAGAACCTCGAAATCATCTTCACCCACACGAACCGCTTCGGCGAGGAATACCATTCGTTCGTGAACGGACAGTATACGACGGACGGCGGAACGCATCTGACGGCATTCAAGGAGGCGCTGACCAAGGCGCTCAACGACTGGGACGCGAAGAAGAAGTTCGACGGCGACGACATCCGCGACGGGCTGCTCGGCGCGGTCTCGCTCCGAATCATGAACCCCGTGTTCGAGGGGCAGACGAAGATCAAGTTCGTGATGAACGACATCCGCTCCGACCTCGTGGCGGAGATGAAGAAGGAGATTGAGGTCGCGCTCCACAGGTCGCCGTCCGAGACGGAGAAACTGATTGCCAAGATCGAGGAGACGGGCAAGATCCGTTCGCAGTTGAACTCGATCAAGAAACAGGCGCGCGAGCGGTCGCAGGCGGTGCAGGTTCGCGTTCCGCAGCTGAAGGACTGCAAGAACCACCTCAAACTCGACAAACTCGACAAGAAGACGGGCAAGCCGGAGGGCGAGGGGACGATGATCTTCCTCACGGAAGGCAAGTCGGCGGGCGGCACGCTCGGAAACGCCCGCGACGCGATGAACCAGGCCGTCTTCTTCCTGCGCGGCAAATGCCTCAACACGTGCGGACTGAACAAGGACGTGCTCTACAAGAACGAGGAGTTCTTCAACCTCATCAAGACGCTCGACATCGAGGATACGCTCGACCACCTCCGCTATGGCAAGATCATCTTCGCCACGGATGCCGACGTGGACGGTCTGCACATCCGCATGCTGCTGACGACGTTCTTCATGCGGTTCTACCGCCAGCTGATTACGGACGGGCGCGTGTTCATCCTCGAAACGCCGCTCTTCCGCGTCCGAAACAAGAAGGAGCAGTATTACTGCTTCTCGGACGATGAGCGCGAACGCGCCATCAAGGCGTGCGGAAGAGGCTGCGAAATCACCCGCTTCAAGGGGCTTGGCGAACTGAACGCGAAGGAATTCAAGGACTTCATCGGTCCCGAGATGCGCCTGACGCCCGTGACGTGCGTCGATGACGTGGATGTCGAGAAGACCATCAAGTTCTACATGGGGGCGAACACGCCCGAACGCAAGGACTACATCATGGATTCGCTCGTCTGCGATTCCAGCGAGTTCTAAACGCGATGGCGGTAATCCTCGAGAGCGAGCGAAGGTCGGCAAAGGCGCGGGCTTTTCTCGCGCTCGTCTACTCCGTTCTCATTCTCGGCGCGGTGACGATGGTCTATCCCTTCGCCGTCATGATTGCGGCGAGCTTCTCCTCGTCCTACGACTATTCGCGGCACGACCCCGTCGTGCGTTCGCTTTTCGACCGCAACGACCGCTTCGTGCGCTCAATTGCCATGCGGTTCACGCGGTTTCCCCGCGACGTCTATCCCGACGCACCGTCCGCCTGGACGAGTTGGGAGGCGGTGGCGAAGGATCGTCCGGACGTTGCCGCGTTCGCCCGGCGCGAACTCGCCGCCGTCGAAACCCCGACGGCGTGGCCGCAGGCGAAGGCTCGCGCCGAACGATTCGTCCGATCGCTCGCCCAGACCGATGCGCGGCATCTTGTCTGCGACTACGATGCGCGGGATGTCGCTCGCTTCGTCAAGAACCGATACGGCACGATAGAAGCCCTCAACGCCGCGTGGCCCGTGCGCTACCGCTCGTTCTTCGACGTCTCTTTTTCCGCCGAATCGAAGATGCCGCCGGAGAAGGTTCTTGAAAACAACGAGAAGTTCGCCACGTGGGATGCGTTCAAGGTCTGGTACACGACGAATGCGCTCGTGCGCGGCGATTTCGTCGCCCGTGCGATGCCCCATCCGCTCGGCGATCACGCGGCGGAAATCCGCAACGCCCTCGCCGTGCAGTTCGTCGAGCACGGCTGGCGCGACTTCCTCGGCGGCGCACTCGCCAACTACCGTCTTGTCGGAGATTACCTCTTCCTGCGCGGACGCGCTTTCGCCAACACCCTGATTCTCGTCGTCCTCTCCGTCCTCGCGTCCCTCACGGTCAACCCCCTCGCCGCCTACGCGCTCTCGCGGTTTCACCTTCCCTCCACGGAAAGGATCATCCTCTTCCTGCTGGCGACGATGGCGTTTCCGGCGGCGGTGACGGCGATACCGAGCTTCCTGCTCATCCGCGACCTCGGACTTCTCAACACGTTCGCCGCGCTCGTCCTGCCGACCGTCGCAAGCGGCATGTCGATTTTCATCCTGAAGGGATTCTTCGACGCGCTGCCGCGTGAACTCTACGAGGCGGCATCCATCGACGGGGCGGGCGAATGGACGGTCTTCCGCCGCATCACCCTTCCGATGACAACCCCGATTCTCGCCGTGAACGCGCTCAACTCGTTCATCCACGCCTATTCTTCGTGGGAATGGGCGTTTCTCGTCTGTCAGAGGGAGTCGCACTGGACGCTCGCCGTCTGGATGTATCAGATGTCGCAGACGTTCGCCCACCAGCCCTGGTGCGTGATGGCGGGCTTCGTGCTCGTCTCGCTGCCGACGGCAACGGTGTTCCTGCTCTGCCAGCGCGTGATTCTGCGCGGCATCGTGCTACCCTCGATGAAATGACGAGGAGGGGTTCCTCCTTGCTCAGGCGAGCCGCGCCAGTTTTGCCGCGAGCCCGACGTAAGTCGACGGAGTCATCTTCAGAAGACGCTTCTTGTCCGCATCGGGAAGAGGAAGCGCCGCGATGAAATCGCGCATGATTTCCTTCGTCACGCGGCGACCGCGCGTCAGTTCCTTCAGGCGTTCGTAGGGATGATCCATGCCGACCTTGCGCATCACGGTCTGAATCGGTTCGGCGAGGACTTCCCAGTTGTGGTCGAGGTCGTCCGCCAGCCGTGCTTCGTTGAGTTCCAGTTTGCCGAGTCCCTTGATTGTCGAGCGGATGGCGATGAGCGTGTAGCCGAAGCCAACCCCCATGTTGCGGAGTGTCGTCGAGTCGGTCAGGTCGCGCTGCATCCGCGAGACGGGGAGTTTGCGGGCCATGAAGCCCATCACGGCATTGGCGAGACCGAGGTTGCCCTCGGAGTTCTCGAAGTCAATCGGGTTCACCTTGTGCGGCATCGTCGAGGAGCCGATCTCGCCCTTGACCGTGCGCTGCTTGAAGTAGCCCATCGACACATACATCCACACGTCGCGGTCGAAGTCGAGCAGAACCGAGTTCCACCGCTGAATGGCGTCGAAGAGTTCCGCGATACCGTCGTGCGATTCGATCTGCGTCGTCAGGCGATTCTGCCGAAGCCCAAGCGACTCGATGACGCCCCGCGACAGTTTCTCCCAGTCCACTTCGGGATAGGCGGAGAGGTGGGCGTTGAAATTGCCGACCGCGCCGTTCATCTTCGCGGGCATCACAAGCCGGTCGATTTCCGCCGCCTGACGCCTGAGACGCGCCGAGACGACCGCGAGTTCCTTGCCGACCGTCGTCGGGCTGGCGGGCTGACCGTGCGTATGCGCCAGCATCGGCACCTTCGCAGAGGCCTTCGCCATCGCGGCGATCTTCGCCGTCAGTTCGTCCATCGCCGCCCGCAGCACGGCTTTTCCGTCGCGCAGCATGAGCGCGTGGCTCATGTTGTTGATGTCCTCGCTCGTGCAGGCGAAGTGAATGAACTCGCTCCGCGATTCAAGGCTCGTGCCCTTCACCTTCTCCTTCAGGAAATACTCGATTGCCTTGACGTCGTGGTTCGTCGTCTTCTCAATCTCCTTCACGCGTTGGGCGTCCGCGAGCGACACATTCGCCGCGAGCGAGCGGAGGCTCTTGCGTTCCGCCGCCGAAAGCGACTTGCACGCGCGGATCTCCTTCGCGTCGCAGAGGGCTTCCAGCCACGTGCATTCGACGAGAATGCGCCGCTTGATAAGCCCGTATTCGGAGAAGACCTCGGTCAGCTCGGTGCATTTGTTCGCATAGCGGCCGTCGATCGGTGAGATTGCCGTCAGGCTGTCAAACTGCATGGGGGACTTCCTTTCGCTTCCTGCGTTCAGGCGATTGATTTAGCGACTTCGTAGACGTGTTCGGAGGTGAAGCCGAACTCCTGCGCCAGCACCTTGTAGGGTGCGGAAGCACCGTAGCGGTCGATTGTCACGAACTTCGTCGTGCGGTAGTCGACGCGGAAGCGGTCCCAGCCGAAGCGAACGCCCGCCTCGACGATGACGCGCTTCTTCATCAGTTCGGGAATCACCTGCTCACGGTAGTCGCACTTCTGGGCGAAGAACCTGTCCCACGACGGCATCGACACGACACGCGCCGACTTGCCTTCCACGACGAGTTTCTTCGCCGCCTCGATGCAGAGCGCGACTTCGCTGCCGGACGAAAGGAAGAGAACGGTCGAGGAATCCTGCGCACCGCCTTCCCAGATGACGTAGGCGCCACGCGCCACGCCCTCGTGGCGAACGCCATCCAGCACGGGGATGTTCTGCCGCGTCGTCATCAGGCAACTCGGCCCCGCCGTCTGAAGGAGCATCTCGACAAATGCGTATTTCGTCTCGTTCGCATCCGCCGGGCGGAAGGTCGTCACGCCCGGCATCGAGCGGAGCGCGGCGAGCTGTTCGATCGGCTCGTGCGTCGGCCCGTCCTCGCCCACGTAGAAACTGTCGTGAGAGAAAATGAAGAGCGAAGGCGTCTTCATCAGTGCGGCGACGCGAATCGCCGGGCGGCAGTAGTCGCTGAAGACGAAGAACGTCGCCCCGTAGCCGCGGAAGCCGCCGAAGGCCGTGATGCCGTTCGCCATCGCCGTCATGAAGAGTTCGCGGATGCCGTAGTGGATGTTGCGTCCCTCGAACGAACCCGGCGCGACATCGCCGAGCCCCTTCAGCACGGTCTTGTTGCTCGGCCCGAGGTCTGCGCTGCCGCCGACGAGTTCGGGCACGACCTTCGCGAGGGCGTTCATCACCTCGCCGCACGCCGAGCGCGTGGCGACGGACTTCCCGGTCTCGAACTGCGGCAGAGCCTCAATCATCTTCATGTAGTCCGGCTCGGCCTTCGGGGCGGCGCAGTCGGCGTGGTCGCGCACCCAGCGCTTCGCCAGGCGGTGCTGAACGCCCGTGCGGTCGGCGAAGACGTCGTAGACTTCCTGCGGCACGAAGAAACTCTGTTCGGGGTCGAATCCGAGCGCCCGCTTCATCCCGGCGACTTCCTCCGCGCCGAGCGGTGCGCCGTGGGAGTCGGCGGTATCCTGTTTCGTCGGTGCGCCGAAGCCGATGTGGGTCGTGGCGACAATCACCACGGGCTGGCCGACGACTTTCTCGGCGCGGCGGTAGGTCTTCTCGATTTCGTCGTAGTCGTGTCCGTCGCAGGCGAAGACCTTCCAGCCGTAGCTTTCGAAGCGCTTCTTCACGTCATCGTTCAGCGCGAGCGCGGTGTCGCCCTCGATCGTGATGTGGTTCGAGTCGTAGACGAGGATGAGGTCGTCGAGTTTCATCGCGCCCGCCCAGCTACAGGCCTCGTGCGAGATGCCCTCCTCCAGGTCGCCGTCGCCGCAGAAGACCCACGTGCGGTTGCCCGTCTTCGCCTTTTTCGCCGCGAGCGCAAGCCCGACGCCCATGGCGATGCCCTGACCGAGCGGGCCCGTCGTCACCTCGATCCCCGGCATCACCCCGCGTTCGGGATGCCCCGCGCACCGCGAACCAAACTGACGGAACGCCTTCAGTTCGTCCATCGTCACTCCGCCCATCCCCGAAAGGTGGAAAAGCGCGTAAATCAGCGAACTCGCGTGGCCGCCCGAAAAGACGAGACGGTCGCGCCCGTACCACTTCGGGTCTTTCGGATCGACATTCAGATGCCGCAGCCACAGGGTGCTGGCGAGATCCGCCAGCCCCATCGCCACGCCGGGATGCCCGGACTTCGCCTTCTCAATCATGTCCGCGCAAAGACAGCGGACGGTATTCGACACGAGTTTCAGTTGTTCGTTGGAAATCTTCATAGGGTCGTATATTATAGCATAACTGGTCTGTCTTAGCGCACGATGGCCTTGCGCGCTTCCGCGAGATCGGCGAATTCGCCCGCCGCGATCATCTGCACGATGAGGTTGCCAATGGCCGTGCCTTCAGTCGGCCCCGCCACGATTTCAAGCCCCGTTTCCTCCGCCGTGAGCAGGTTGAGGTAGGCGTCGCGACTGCCGCCCCCGACGACATTGAGCGTCGTGTAGGTCTTGCCCGTGATGGACGCAAGGGCATCCGCCTCACGCGCATAGCACTTTGCCAGCGACCGATAGACGCACTGAATCAGTTCGCCCACCGTCGCCGGCACGGCGAATCCGTCCTCCGCACACGCCGCGCAGACGGCGGCAATCATCGAGTCCGGCGCGAAGAACCGCTTGTCCGCCGCGTCGACGCACCCCTGATACGCCGCCGAAGCGCGCGCCGCCATCTCCAGGTCGGAAAACGAATAGGTGCGCCCCTTCTCCCAGTCGCGAATGCCCTTCAGCGCCTCCGCCGTCGCCGCATCGTCCTTGCCGTCGACGTATTTCACGCCATTCAGTTCGCGGCGGATGGACTGGATCATCCACAGTCCCATGATATTCTTGAGGAAGCGGAAACGCTTCCAAGCCCCGCCTTCGTTCGAGAAATTCGCCGCGCACGCCGCATCCGAGACGATGGCGACGGGATTTTCCACGCCGATGAGCGACCACGTGCCGCTCGAAAGGTAAATGGCGCGGTCGTCCCGCGCGGGGACGGCCAGATAGGCGCTGCCCGTATCGTGGCTGGCGGGCAGGACAACCTGTGCGTCGAACCCAACGACACCGCGCACGGCGGAGGTGAAGCCGCCGAGCACCGCCCCCGGCATCGTGAGCGGACGGAAGATGCGGTCGGGCAGACCGAGTTTCGCGATAACTTCGCGATCCCAGTCGCATGTCGCCGCGCTCACAAGCGAAGTCGTTGAGGCGTCGGTGTATTCGTTCGCCATCTTCCCCGTCAGCACGAAGTTGAGGTAGTCGGGAATCATCAGCAGACGGTCAGCCTTCTCCAACTGTTCGGGATGCTCCTTCTTGAGCGCGGCAAGTTGGTAGATGGTGTTGAAGCCGACCTTCTGGATGCCGCAGTGCGAGTAAAGTTCGCGGAAGGGGATCACCGCATCGACGGCCTCCATCATGCCGTCCGTGCGGTGGTCGCGATAGGCCACGGCGTCGCCGACGGGCAACCCGCGATCGTCCACGAGCACGAAATCCACGCCCCACGTGTCGATGCCGACGAAGTCGGGGGTCTTCCCCGCATCCGCCGCCGCCTTGAGCCCGGCGAGCACGTTCCGCGAGAGAGCCTGAAGATCCCAGCAGTCGTGACCGTTCTTCACGATCTGCGAGTTGTCGAAGCGGTAGATTTCCTCCAACTTGATTTTGCCGTCCTCGACCGTGCCGAGGATGTGCCGCCCCGAACTCGCGCCGATGTCAATTGCCAGATAACGCTTCATCATTTTACCTTTCTTCGTTAAATCCCGTGTTAAGTCCCGATCAGAATCCCGGCAGGTTCAACTGCCCCGAGACGCAGACCTTGCGCCCCTTGGCGAGGGAGCGGTCGGACGTGTCGTAGACGACGAACTTGATGCCGTCGAAACGCCGCGACAGTTCCTCCCGAATGTAGTTTGAGACGCACTTCACGTTCCCCCGGTCATCGTCGGAAAACCCGATTGAGACGAAGCGGTTGAGTTCGCCGCGACGGCGGAGCATATGGAAGACGTGCTCGACGAAATCGCGGATGGCGAACTCCTTCGCAAGTTCGGGCTTCGCGGCCGTCGTCGCCGTCGCCAGCTTCTCGTGGTAGATCGGGTCGGACTGCATCTTCTCCTCGAAGCCCTTGTAGGTGACGGCCGAATAGCGGCAGGAATTGAGGTATCGATCGAGTTCCTCCACGTCGGTCCCGAACGTCTCCACCTTGTCGAAGAACTTGCGGTAGCCTCGCAGATTCGCCATCATCTCCTCGCGCTCCGCCTCCGAAAGCGCATAGCGGATGAA
>CAVFWY010000056.1:0-1398 GCA_963626175.1 Gemmiger sp. | reverse complement strand
TTCGCGACTTCGTCGTTCACGCGGGGATGCGCCCGTGCCGTCACGCCACAATCCCCTTGAAGTCGAAGCCGCGAACGCCCGTCAGCTTCACGTCGATGAACTCGCCGACCGCGTCGGACTCAACATGCACGACGCCGTCCACGTCAGGGGCCTGGCTTTCCATCCGCGCCACGCCCGGTGCGATGACGAGAGCACGGAAGGTCTGCCCGACGAGCCGCCGCGACCGCACTTTCCAGATCGCCTTCGCCTGATCCATCACCGCCTTCTCGCGCGCTTCCGCGACGGCACGGGAAGGACGCCCCGGCATCGTCGCCGCCTTCGTGCCCTTTTCGGGCGAGAACGCGAACGCCCCGAGATGGTCGAACTGCATCCGCTTCAAGTCCGCGAGAAGGTGCTGAAACCGCGCTTCCGTCTCGCCCGGAAAGCCCGTCATGATTGTCGTGCGGAGCGTCACTCCCGGCACCATGAGGCGCAAGGCTTCCGCCGCGACGCGGCTCGCCTGAATCGCCGGACGACGATTCATCTTCGCGAGGACCTCCGGCACGGTGTGCTGAAGCGGAACATCCACGTATTTCACCGCGTGCTTCGCGTTGTTCATCCAATCGACGAACGCATCGCTGATTTCGTTCGGATAACTGTAGAGGACGCGCACCCAGAAGTCGCCCCGAATCTTGTCGAGTTCCCAGAGGAGTTTCGGCAGGTCCCAGTCCTTCAACCCGATGCCGTAGAGCATCGGGTCTTGCGCCACCACGTTCAGTTCGCGGCAACCGCTCGCAATGAGAGCCTTCGCCTCCCTGAGGATGCTTTCGGGCGGACGCGACCGATATTTGCCGCGAATCCCCGGGATCGCACAATAGGCACAGCGGTGGGCGCAGCCCTCGGCAATCTTGAGGTAGGCGAACGCCTTGCCCGTGAAGCGCAGGCCGGGGGTCTTCGACTCCACCCAGTCCTTCGGCACTCCCTGCCACACGTCCACGCCGGGGAACTTCGCCTTCGCCGCCGGATAGCGCTGGGGATAGCACCCCGTCACGACGACGCGCCCGTAGTTGCCACGCGCCTTCAGTTCGAGTGCGCGGGTGATTTCGGCCTCCGCCTCTTCGCGCGCCGACTCGATGAAGGCGCACGTGTTCACGATGACGACGTCCGCACGGTCGGGGTCGGGCGACAGTTCGCACCCGTCCTTAAGCAGATTCCCGGCCATTACCTGCAGGTCAACCGCGTTCTTCGCACATCCGAGCGACACCAATGCTATCGTTTCTTTGCTCACGGAGGGAAATTATACCAAATCCGAGCCGTTTCGTGCGGCAAATCGGATGGGAATGGTGGCGAGAAAGGGGATCGAACCCTTGACCTTAGGCTTATGAGTCCTGCGCTCTACCAACTGAGCTATCTCGCCAA
>CAVFWY010000055.1:0-10417 GCA_963626175.1 Gemmiger sp. | reverse complement strand
GCATTCAAGGCCGAGATCGCGGAAATGCTCGATCTCGTCGTCAATTCCCTCTATTCAAAGAAGGAAATCTTCCTTCGGGAACTCATTTCCAACGCTTCCGACGCGATTGACCGCGCCAAGTTCCTCGGACTGACCGACAAGTCGCTCGTGGCGGACAATCCAACATGGAAAATTGACATTTCGGTCGATAAAGCCGCAAAAACCATCATGATTGCCGACAACGGCATGGGAATGAACGCGGCGGATCTCGAACAGAACCTCGGCACGATCGCAAGTTCGGGGACGAAAGCGTTCCGCAAGGCCCTGAAGGAGAAGGGCGGCGAAAACCTGCCCGAACTGATCGGTCAGTTCGGCGTCGGGTTCTACGCGGCGTTCATGGTGGCGGACAAGGTGCGCGTCGTGTCGAAGAAGCGCGGACAGGACGCGGCGTTCCAGTGGGAGTCCGACATGGGCGGGAGCTACACGGTTTCCGATTCCGTCCGCGACGGCTACGGCACGAGCGTGATGCTGCACCTGCGCGACGATCAGGGCGAGTATCTCGACAAGTGGCGGATTGGCGAACTTGTGAAGAAATATTCCGATTTCATCGCCTATCCGATTACTTTCCGTCAGATTGACGTCCCCGCCGACGAGAAGGAGGAAGACCGCAAGCGCCGCGAGGAGGACGAAAAGAAGCCGCTCAACACGATGACGGCGCTCTGGAAGCGGGCGAGGAAGGATGTGAAGCCGGAGGAATACGCCGAGTTCTACAAGCACCTCACCCACGACTGGGACGAGCCGTTCGAGACGATTCCGTTCTCCGGCGAGGGACAGGTGGAGTTCAAGGCCCTGCTTTTCATTCCCAAGAAGGCGACGATGGATCTCTTCATGCCCCAGCAGAAGCGCGGGCTTTCGCTTTACGTGCGCAACGTCTTCATCGGCGACGACATCGAGATGCTGCTGCCGAGCTGGCTGCGGTTCGTGAAGGGCGTGGTGGACAGCGCGGATCTGCCGCTGAACGTCTCGCGTGAGATGCTGCAGGACGACGCGGTGATTGCGAAGATCAAGAGCGCGGTGACGGCGAAGGTGCTCTCGACGCTCGAGTCGGTCAAGAAAGACCCGAAGCGGTACGACGAGTTCTGGAGCGCGTTCGGCTCGGTGCTGAAGGAAGGCGTGCACACCGACTACGCCAATTCCGACCGCATCAAGAAACTCATCAAGTATCCGACCGCCCGCAACGACGCGGGGAAGACCGTGTTCCTCGAGGACTACGTGAAGGACATGGCCGCCGACCAGAAGGACATCTACTATCTCGTCGCCGAGCGCGAGGAGGATGCGCGCAAGGCCCCGCAGCTCGAGGCGGCGCGGAAGCACGGGTGCGACGTCCTGCTGTTCGTCGAGCCCGTGGACGAGTTCCTGACGGAATCCCTCCGCGAGTTCGACGGCAAGAAGTTCGTGGACGTCGCGAAGGGCGACGTCACCTTCGGCAGCGAGGAGGAGCAGAAGGCGGAAAAGGAGGCGACCGAGAAGGCGGCCGCCGACCTGAAGCCGTTCCTCGAGTCCGTCAAGAAGGAACTCGGCGACAAGGTTTCGGACGTGCGCGTTTCGACGCGGCTGACCGATTCGCCGTGCTGTCTCGTGGCGCGGGAGAACGCGCTGCCGCCCTCGATGGTGCGCATGATGCGGGCGATGAAGAACGAAGTGCCGGACGAGAAGCGCATTCTCGAGGTCAACGCGAGCCACCCGCTCGTGGCGAAAATCAAGGCCCTGTCGGGCGAGGAGTTCTCCGACGCGGTGACGCTCCTCTACGACACCGCGCTGATCGCCGAGGGTTCGCCCGTGGCGGACGGGGCGCGTTTCGCGAAACTTCTTGCCGCACTGATGCTCAAATGAGGCGTTTTGCCGCGTTTTGCCGCGAAAATCGCGCCACTTGCGCAAATCGGTCAGATTCGGTATAATTTGCGAGGTCAAGTCTTGGTATGGAAATGTTGAAAGAGACACAGGAACCGATGATAGAAAAGGAATGGCTCAAGCAGCAGGCGGATATGATTCGCAAGGCCGATTGGATCGACCCGGCGCTTTACGCGAAATACGGCGTGAAGCGCGGGCTTCGCAATGCGGACGGGTCGGGCGTACTCGTCGGACTGACGACGATTGCGAACGTGCACGGCTACGTGATCAGCGAGGGCGAGCGGCAGGCGATTCCCGGTGAACTCTACTACCGCGGAATCAACGTGAAGGACATCGTGGCGGCAGACCGCCGCGAGCACCGCTTCGGCTACGAGGAGACGGCCTACCTGCTGATGTTCGGCGAACTGCCGACGGCGCGGCAGTTGATCGACTGGAAGAACAAGCTCGGCAAATACCGCCGGCTTTCCGACGGCTTCAAGGAAAACGCGATCATGCGCAATCCGTCGCGGGACATCATGAACGCCATCGCCCGCGCGGTGCTGTTCTCGTATGCCTTCGACGTCGATGGCTCGCCGGACGACCTCTCCATCGAGAAGTGCCTGGCGCAGTCCGTCGAGATGATCGGTGCGTTCCCGACGATTGCCGCGTATGCCTATCAGGCGAAGGCGCACTACCATGACGGGGGTTCGCTCTTCATCCGCAATCCCGACCCGAAGAAATCGACGGCCGAGAACATCCTGCTACTCATCCGCGAGGACGGCAAGTTCACGAAACTCGAGGCGGCGACGCTCGACCTCGCGCTCATTCTCCACGCGGAGCACGGCGGCGGCAACAACTCGTCCTTCGTGACGCACGTGGTGACGAGCTCCTTCACCGACATCTATTCGTCGCTCGCGGCGTCGGTGCTCGCGCTCAAGGGGTCGCGGCACGGCGGCGCGAATCTGCGCGTGATGCGGCAGATGAGCGAGATCAAGGAGAAGGTGAAGGACTGGACGAAGCCGGCGCTCGTCCGGGCCTATCTCGAGCGGATCGTCGACAAGAAGGCGGGCGACGGCACGGGGCTCATCTACGGGCTCGGCCACGCCGTCTACACGGTCTCCGACCCGCGTGCGCAGATGCTGAAGAAGAAGGCGCGCGAACTCGCCGCCGCGAAGGGGCGGCAGGACGAGATGGCGCTCTTCGAGATGATCGAGGACTACGGCCCCGCCATCATCAAGTCGCGGCATCCGAAGGCGGAGGACGTGTGCGCGAACGTCGACCTCTACTCGGGCTTCGTCTACGACATGCTGGGCATTCCGCGTGACCTCTACACGCCGCTCTTCGCCGTGGCGCGGTGCGTGAGCTGGTGTTCGCACCGCATGGAGGAACTCATCAACGAGGGTCCGATCATCCGTCCCGCCTACAAGCCGATTTTCCATCCGAGGGAATATGTCAAGTTGCAGGATCGTTAAGGGCGGGGTGTGCTCCGCCAAGGGCTTCCGCGCCGCCGGCGTGGGGGCCGCCATCAAGTACGAGGGACGCAACGACGTCGCGCTCATCGTGGCGGACGAGCCGTGCGCGGCGGCGGCGGCGTTCACGACGAACAGAGTCGCCGCCGCGCCCGTGCTCTACGACCGCGAAGTCGTGAAGGGGGGGCGCGTTCAGGCGATCCTCGCCAATTCCGGGTGCGCGAACGCCTGCACGGGCGAGGACGGACTGAGGGACGCGAAACTCGCCGCGCTCGTCACGGCGGGCGAACTCGGCATCGACCCGAAGCACGTGCTCGTCGCCTCGACGGGCGTCATCGGGCGGCGTCTGCCGATGGAGCGGCTGCTCGGCGGCATGCGGGCGGCGGCGCGAAGCCTCGGGCGGACGGCGGAACACGGTCTCGCGGCGGAAAAGGCCGTGATGACGACCGACACGAAGCCCAAGCAGGCGTGCGCGACCGTGACGGTCGGCGGCAAGAAGGTGACGGTCGGCGGCATGAGCAAGGGTTCGGGGATGATTGAACCCAACATGGCGACCATGCTCGGCTTCATCACGACGGATGCGGCGATCAGCCCCGCGATGCTGAAGCGCGCGCTGACCCTCGCGATTGCGAAGAGCTTCAACCGGCTGGTGGTGGACGGCGACGAATCGACGAACGACTCGGTCTTCCTGCTTGCGTCTGGAAAGGCGGGGAACGCGGCGATCGTGCGCGGCGGCGAGGACTTCGAGGCGTTCCGCTCGGCGTTGGAAGCGGTGTGCGTTTCGCTCGCGAAGCAGATGGCGACGGACGGCGAGGGCGCGACGAAGTTCGTGACGGTGACGGTGCGCGGCGCGAAGAGCGAGAAGGACGCGGCGCGTGCGGCGCGGGCGGTGGCGAAGTCGCCCCTCGCGAAGACGAGCTGGTTCGGGCGCGACCCGAACTGGGGGCGCGTGCTCGCGGCGGTCGGCTATTCGGGCGCGGACGTCGTCGATACGAAGGCGGAGGTCTTCTACGACAGGGTCTGGGCCTATCGGCGCGGCGAAATCGCCGACGCGGCGCAACTTGAGAAACTCGCCAGGGTGATGAAGAAGGACGCCTTCGAGGTGGTCGTCGACCTGCATCTCGGCGCGGGCGAGAGTTCGGTCTACACGTGCGACTTCTCGCTCGACTACGTGCACATCAACGCGGACTACACGACTTGAGAAACAACGAATGAGAGTGAAGGAACTTATGAAGAATGCGATGGTTTGTCTGGCGCTCGCCCTGGCGGGCGCGGCGTTTGCCGAGACGGTGATTGACGTGACGGGCGCGGGGGCGGAGAAGTTCACCGTCGCCATCAAGGTGAGCGACGCGAACTACGCGAAGTGCCTGAAGCGAAACCTCGAGCGGTCGGGAGTGTTCGTCGTGCAGGACTCCGGCTCGATTACGGTCTCGGGTGCGCCGGGCGCGGCGGTGAAGGCGGAGGGGCGCGGCAAGGTCGTCACCTCGACGGCGGCGGTTTCGGACGAGAAGTCGGCGCGGATGGCGGCGAGAAAACTCTCGGACGCGATGTGCGAGGCGTTCGCCCAGCAGAAGGGCTTCGCCTGCGATCCCGTGGCGTTCGTCAACCGCAAGGGCAAGGACAATGCGGAACTCTGCATCACCTACCCCGACGGCTACGACATTCGCCAGCTGACCTCCGACTCGCGCGGACTCGTCGGCCCGCGCTGGAAAGACCGCAACACGCTCTTCTACACCTTCCTCAAGTCGGGCCCGCAGGTCTACGAATACGACCTCGCGAACCAGCGGCGCAAACTCCGCTGGAGTTTCAAGGGGCTGACGACGGGCGCGGCGGTTTCGCCGGACGGCAACCGCGTGGCGATCATCCTCTCGTTCCAGGGCAATCCCGAACTCTACGTGATTGAGGGCGAGCGCTACACGCGGCTCACGAACACGCCGAACGCGAGCGAGGGTCAGCCCTCGTGGAGTCCCGACGGGAAGAAGATCGTCTACGTCTCCGACGAGACGCGGCATCCGCAGCTCTACGTCATCGACGTTGCGACGAAGGCGAAGCGGCGGCTGACCTCGAAGGGTTCGCAGAACGTCGACCCCGACTGGGGGCGCGACGGGCGCATCACCTATATCACGAAGCGCGGCGGCGGTGCGCAGGTCGCCGTCCTTGACCCGGCGGAAGGCGAGGGCGCGGCTCGGCTCGTGACGAAGCCCGGCACGTGGGAGCATCCGTCGTGGTCGCGTGACAACCGCCATCTCGTGGCGGGGCGCGACAAGGCTCTTTTCATCGTCGATACGCTCGAGGGGGGCGATGACCCGCGTCAGATGTTTGTCGCGAACGGCAATTGGATTACCCCGGCGTGGAGCAGATAAGATGGCAGGAAACAAGATAGACGTCGCCTATGTCGCGAACCTGGCGCGGCTGGAACTGACGGACGAGGAGAAGACGACGTTCCAGTCGCAGCTCGAGACAATCGTCCAGTATGTCGAGAAGATTTCGGCGGTCGACGTGGAAGGGGTCGAGCCGATGATGCACGGCCGTCCGCTGGTGAATGCGTTCCGCGAGGACGTCGTGAAGCCGTCGCTCGACCGCGAGGTCGCGCTTGCGAACGCGCCGGCGAAGGTCGGCGACGAGTTCCTTCTGCCGAAGATCGTGGAGGGGGCGGAATCATGAGCGAACTTTACGAACTGGGAATCAAGGCGGCGCAGGAGGGGCTCGCGAAGGGCGACTTCACGAGCGCCGACCTCGTGCGGTCGGTCATCGACCGCGTTCACGCGAAGGACGGCGAAATCGGGGCGTACCTGACCTTTGACGAGGAGCAGGCCCTTGAACTCGCGAAGGCGAACCCGAAGGCCGTGCCGATCGCCATCAAGGATCTCATCAACGTGAAGGGGCAGCCCTGCACGTGCGGGTCGAAGATCCTGAAGGGATACGTCTCGCCCTACGACGCGACGGTCGTGAAAAACCTGAAGGCGAACGGATTCATTCCCGCCGGGCGCGTGAACATGGACGAGTTCGCGATGGGCTCCTCGACCGAGAACTCCGCGCTCGGCGTGACGCGCAACCCCTACGACCTTACGCGCGTGCCGGGCGGTTCGTCGGGCGGCAGCGCGGCGGCGGTCGGGGCGAACCTCTGCATTGCCGCGCTCGGCACGGATACGGGCGGCTCGATTCGCCAGCCCGCGAGTTTCTGCAATTGCGTCGGCGTGAAGCCGAGCTACGGGCGCGTGAGCCGCTTCGGCGTCACGGCGTTCGCGAGTTCCCTCGACCAGGTCGGGCCGATGGCGAAGTCGGTCGAGGACGCGGCGATTCTGCTGAAGGCGCTCGCCGGCCACGATGAGATGGACGGCACGACGCCGAAAGACCCCGTCCCGGACTATCCCGCCGAACTGGAGGGCGCGAGCCTGAAGGGCGTGAAGATCGGGCTTGTGAAGGAGTATCTCGACATCGCGGGGATGGATGCGGAAGTGAAGCGCATCACGGACGCGGCGGTTGCGAAGTGCGCGGCGGCGGGTGCGGAACTCGTCGAGGTCTCGCTTCCCCACGCCGAATACGCGATGGCCGTCTACTACATCATCGCCCCCGCCGAGGCGAGCGCGAACCTCGCGCGCTTCGACGGCGTTCGCTACGGGCATCGCTCCGAGAAGGCGACGGACGTTCTCTCGCTCTACTTGAAGAGCCGCGCCGAGGGTTTCGGACCCGAGGTGAAGCGGCGCATCATCATGGGAACTTACGTGCTTTCGAGCGGCTACTACGACGCCTACTACGGGCGGGCGCAGAAGGTGCGCACGCTCATCAAGCGCGACTTCGACGCGGCGTTCGGGAAGGTGGATGCGCTGCTCACGCCGTGTGCGCCGACGCCGGCGTTCAAGTTCGGCGAACTGCAGGATCCCCTCACGATGTATCTCAACGACCTCTACACGATTCCCTCGGCGCTTGCCGGCGTGTGCGCGGCGTCCGTGCCGGCCGGTTTCGCCGCCGACACGAAGCTGCCCGTCGGCGTTCAGTTCATCTGCGGCGGATTCGAGGAATCGAAACTCCTGCGCACGTGCAGGGCGTTCGAGGAACTCAACTGATTTCTGAAAGGAAACGAAAATGGCTAAAACGAAAGTGACGATGGAAACGAGCGTGGGAACGATTACGCTCGAACTGGACGGCGAGAAGTCCCCCAAGACGGTCGCGAACTTCGTCAAGTATGCGAACGACGGCTTTTATGACGGCACGATTTTCCACCGTGTGATCGACGGCTTCATGATTCAGGGCGGCGGCTTCACGCGCGACATGAACCAGAAGCCGACGCGCGAATCGATTCCGAACGAGGCGACGAACGGGCTCAAGAACCGGCGCGGCACGATTGCAATGGCGCGCACGATGGTACCCGACTCGGCGACGAGCCAGTTCTTCATCAACCTCGTCGACAACGACTTCCTCGACTTCCGCTCCGAGACCCCGCAGGGCTACGGCTACGCGGTCTTCGGCGCGGTGACGGACGGCATGGACGTCGTCGATTCGATTGCGAAGGTGAAGACGGGGTTCTCCGGTCCCCACCAGAACGTCCCGGAGGAGGCGATCGTGATCCGCCGCGTCACCGTCGGCTGACACTTGCAAAATCCGCCGAAATAGCATATACTTTACACAAACCCAAAATAGGAGTTAGAACAAATGAAGAAGTTGATGTTGGTTGCGCTTGTCGCCTCGCTCGTTGCGCAGGTTCAGGTTCGGGCGGAAGAAACGTCCGAAAAGAACTCTGCCGCCGAATCCTCGAAGACGGTGGAATACGCGCTCTGGCCGGCGTGCTTTGCCCTGTGCGAGTGGCCCGAGACGCCGGATCTCGTCGGCATCCGCCTCTCGATTCCCTTTTCCACGAAGCAGGAGGGCGTGACGGGCATTGACCTCGGCCTGTGGGGACGCTGCAAGGATTTCGAGGGTCTCGGCTTGAGCATTCTCCGCAACGACGTGAAGGATACGTTCGGCGGCATTCAGGTCGGTCTCTACAACTCGATCGGGCGCGGCGACCTCTTCTGCGTTCAGGCGGGTCTCTGGAACGAGGCGTTCAGCTTCCGCGGCGCACAGGTCGGTCTTGTGAACCTGGCGGGCGAGGGCGACGGCTTCCAGGTCGGTCTCATCAACCGCGCCGAGACGCTCTACGGCTTCCAGCTCGGGCTTGTCAACGTCATCCGCGATGCGGAACTGCCCGTCTTCTTCGGGCTTAACATCGGATTCTGATCTCGATGAACATCCGCCCGTTTGCAGCCATCCGGCCAAATGCGAAGGACGCGGCGCTTGTCGCGTCCGTTCCCTACGACGTGGTTTCCGCGGCGGAGGCGAAAGCCCTCGCCGCCGGGAATCCAAAGAGTTTCCTTCACGTCTCGCGTCCGGAGATCGACCTTGCGGAAGGCGTGGACGGCAGTTCCCCCGAGGCGTATGCGCAGGCGCGGAAGGCGCTTGACGCGCTGATCGGCGACGGGACGCTCGTGCGCGACGAAGTTCCGAGGTTCTACGCCTACCGGCAGACGATGGGGACGCATTCGCAGACGGGCATTGTCGCGACGTTCGACACGAAGGACTACCTTTCGGGCGTTCTCAAGCAGCACGAGAAGACCCGTGCCGACAAGGAGGACGACCGAACGCGGCACATCGAGGTTCTCGGCGCGCATACGGGTCCCGTGTTCCTGACCTACCGCGATGACAGGGCGATTGACGAAATCGTCCGAGTCGCCTGCCAGGGCGAACCGATCTACGACTTCGTCGCGGCGGACGGCATCGGGCATACGGTGTGGGAGATCGCCGCGGGGTCGGCTTGCCTTGCGGACGAGTTGCAGGAGCTCTTCGCCCGGATTCCGGTCGCCTACATTGCCGACGGGCATCACCGTTCGGCGGCGGCGGCACGGTATGCGAAGTCCCGCGACTTCGCGGGCGAGAGCCGCTGGTTCATGGGCGTCATCTTCCCGGCGAGCCAGTTGAAGATTCTTCCCTACAACCGTCTCGTGCGCGACATGCACGGCCTTTCGCCCTACGAATTCCTCTCCGCCGTGTCGCAGAAGTTCATGATCGGGCAGAAGGGACAGCGCAACTGCCGCATGTATTATCGCGGCAACTGGACGGATCTCTCGTGGACTCTTCCTCCGGATGGCGACGTCGTCTCGTCGCTCGACGTCTCGTATCTGCAGGATAACCTGCTCGCGCCGATTCTCGGCATCGCAGACCCGCGCACCGACTCGCGCATTTTCTTCATGGGCGGCATTCGCGGCGATGCCGCGCTGCAGGAGCGCGTCGATTCCGGCGCGGCGGAAATCGCGTTCGCGATGGAGCCCGTGAGCGTGGAGGAAATGATGTCGATTGCCGACGCGGGGGCGATCATGCCGCCCAAGTCGACGTGGTTCGAGCCGAAGCTGAGGAGCGGCCTCTTCGTCCATCCCGTATGAACAAGTTGCGCGACTATCTCCGCTGGATTCGGCAGCAGATCGTGACCGAGAAGGCCACGCCCGAATACATCGCCGGCGGATGGGCGCTTGGGATGTTCATCGGCTGCGCCGTCCCGTTCGGGGCGCAGCTGATGGTCTCCATACCTCTCTCCTTCCTGATGAAGGTGAGCAAGATCGGGGCGACGGTCGGGACGCTGCTGACGAACCCCGTCACGATCTGGTTCATCTACCCCGCCCAGACGTGGGTCGCGTATCGCCTCGTCTTCGGCAGCAAGGGCTATGCGCTTCCCGACGAATGGACGTGGGAGGCGGTGAAGACCCTGTCGGGTCCCGTAATCTTCAGTTTCTTCCTGGGCGGACTTCTCCTCGCCCTCATCACGACCCCAATCACCTACTGGTGCGTGAAGCGCCTCGTTCTCGCGCATCGCGCCCGTCAGCGGAACCGGCGCAAATGATTTCGCCCGAGACGATTGCGAAGATTGCCGCGCTGATGGCGGAGGCGGACGTCTACGAGGAGGATCTTGAGGAGAGTTTCATCCTCGGTGGCGGGCCCGGCGGGCAGAAGACCAACAAGACGTCGAACGTCGTGCGCCTTTCGCACGAGCCGAGCGGGCTGATGGTGAGGTGCGGCGAAACCCGCAGCCGCGAGACGAACCGCTGGCT
>CAVFWY010000054.1:0-10465 GCA_963626175.1 Gemmiger sp. | reverse complement strand
ATACCGTGTTCATCAACCGCTGTGCGAAGACCGTCAAGGGCGGTCGCCGCATGAGCTTCTCCGCCGTCATCGTCGTCGGTGACAAGGATGGCAAGGTCGGTTTGGGCTTCGGCAAGGCGAACGAGGTTTCGGATGCGATCCGCAAGGGTGGCGAGGCCGCCCGCAAGGATATGCACAAGGTCACGCTTCGCGGCAAGACCATTCCGCACGACGTTGAAGGCGTGTGCGATGGCGGCCGCGTGCTGCTGAAGCCGGCGAAGGAAGGTACGGGTCTTATCGTCGGCGGCGGCATGCGCCCCGTCCTCGAAGCGGCCGGCATCCGCGACGCCGTCGGCAAGTCCCTCGGGTCGAAGAACCGACTCAACGTGGTCAAGGCCACGCTGAACGCGCTCTCCAAGCTTCGTAGCGCCGAGGAAATCGCGGCAATCCGCGCGTAAGAAAGGAGAATACAAAATGGAACTTCACACACTGACGAATACCCCCGGAGCCCGTCATCGCCGTAAACGCGTCGGACGCGGGTGCGGTTCGGGCATGGGCAAGACCTCGTGCCGCGGTCAGAAGGGTCAGGCTTCCCGCAAGGGCCACAAGCACAAACTGATGTTCGAAGGCGGTCAGATGCCGCTCGTGCGCCGTCTGCCGAAGCGCGGCTTCAACAACGCCGCGTTCAACGCGAAGGCCTTCGCCGTCAATGTCTCGGATCTCGAGAAGAGGTTTGAGGCGGGTGCGGAGATCACGATTGAGTCGCTCGCGAAAGTCGGTCTTACCGACAACAAGCGTCCGCTCGTGAAGATTCTCGGCAATGGCGAACTGACGAAGAAGTTCGTCGTGAAGGTTCCCTGCTCGGCTTCCGCAAAGGCGAAGATCGAGAAGGTCGGCGGTTCCGTCGCCTAATCGGGGATTCCACACTGAAAGGAAGAGGACGGTCATCGGGCCGTCCTCTTCCTTTGTTCATTCGGCGTGCGCTCGTGTCGCGTGGGGTTGTGGTATAATATGCCCGTTATGACACAGATGCCAAGTCCTGAATCCTTTCTTCTCAAGTGGCGCGGTGACATGCTGACCGTCACGCTGAAACTCGACCGTCCGCGGCGGGGGCGCGCGGCGTTCCGCACGAATCTCGGCCACGCCCACATCCGTCGCGGCGAAATCATCGCCGAGACCGAACGCGGCGAAACGCCGCTCGCGAAGGCGTGGACTGATCTGCCGCTTGCCGAGGTCGCGCCGGGAGAGTTCCGTGCGGACTTTCGGCTGAACGAAGTGGGTGTGTTTTCGGGCAAGGCGTGTTTCTTCCCCGAAGGCTCGAACGTGCCCGAATGGCCGGAGGGGCGCAATCTGCACGTGAAGGTCGAGAGTGCCGAGACGCGCGCAAACAATTCGATTTACACCGTCTTCCCGCGTCAGTTCGGGAGCTTCCGTGAAATCGTGCGTCGGCTGCCCGTGATTATGGACGAAATGGGCTTTCGCCTGATTCAGACGCTGCCGCCGTTTCCCGTGCCGACGACTTACGCGGTGATGGGCGAATACGGCAGTCCGTTCGCCGCGCTCGACTTCCTTTCGGTCGATCCCGCGATGGCGGAGTTCGACGAACGGGCGACGCCGCTCGACCAGTTCAAGGAACTCATTGACGCCGTGCACGCCCGGCAGGGGCTTTTCCTCGTGGACTTGCCGGCGAACCACACGGGCTGGGCCTCGACCCTGCAGACCCATCACCCCGACTGGTTTCACCGCGCCACGGACGGACGCTTCATCTCGCCCGGCGCGTGGGGCGTGGAGTGGAAGGATCTCGTCGCGCTCGACTACGCGAACCCCGAACTGCGGGCGTATATGGCGGACGTGTTCCTCTTCTGGTGTCGCAACGGTGTGGACGGTTTCCGCTGCGACGCGGGATACATGATTCCACTGAAGACCTGGGAGTATATTGTCGCGCGCGTACGCGAGGAATATCCCGACACGGTCTTCATGCTCGAGGGGCTTGGCGGACAAATCGAGGTGACGGACGCGCTTCTCGCGGAGGCGAACCTTGACTGGGCGTATTCGGAGCTTTTCCAAACCTATGATCGGGGGGCGTTCGAGTGGTATCTGCCGCAGGCGATAGCGCGGTCGGAGAAGTTCGGCACGCTCGTCCACTTCGCCGAGACGCACGACAACGACCGTCTGGCGAAGAAGGGGGCGACCTATGCGCGGCTGCGCGTCCAACTCGCGGCGCTTTTGAGCTGGCAGGGGGCGTGGGGCATTGCGAACGGCGTGGAGTGGTATTGCACCGAGAAGATTGACGTTCACGGGAAGAACGGTCTCAACTGGGGCGCGACGGAGAACATGACCGCGCTCATTTCGCGGCTGAACCGTCTGCTCGCGAGCCATCCCGCCTTTCGCGGCGCGAGCCATCTGCGCGTCATCACGCGGGGCGACGGCAACACGCTCGCCGTCCTGCGCGGCGAATTGGTTCTCGTGCTTGCGAACCTCGATACCGCCCACGCGGCGCACATCGACTGGGATCGCGCCGCTTTCGAGGCGAACGAGGGCTTCGACCTTCTGACGGATCGCACGGTCGGTTTGACGCAACCCGTGGAACTCGCGCCGGGCGAGGTGCTCTGCCTGCAAGACCCGCGTGCGGCAATCGCCGCGTTCGCGGCGGAAGAGTCGGTCGTCCCCGCCTCTGCGTCCGTCGCGTTCCACTGGGTGTTCCCGCGTGACGAACGGCGCGAAGTGTGCGTTCCGGCGGGCGAAGTTGTCGAGGTTTCCGCTCCCTTCCGCTTCCGCGTGCGGCTCGTCGATCCCGCGACGGGGCGGACGCTCCGCGTCCTGCGCTCGCAAGTCCGCAAGTCGGACGCGGCGAACGTCGCCTTTTTTGCCGCGCCCGCCTACGAGGGGGACGGCACGCGCTGCCGCCGCTTGCGTCTGCAACTCGTTGTCTACACGCCGGGGACTTCGACGCACACGGATTCCGTCTTTCTGATTCCGCCCCCGGCGGACGCGGCGAAGGTGCGGCTCACGCTGACGGGCGACGAGGTTCGCCGCCATCCCGACTACCGCACGGTGCTCTCGAACGGGGCGGGCGCGGCGAGTCAGGTGCGTCTCGGGTGGGGCGAAATCCGCAGCCAGTATGACGCGCTTCTCGCGGCGAATCCCAATCCGACCTGTCCGTCGGATCGCGTGAACCTCTGGACGCGGACGCGGTGCTGGCTTCAGCGCGAGGGATACGTGCGCGAGATTGATGCGCGCAGCCTCGTGAAGGTCGCGGCGGATCCGGCGGGGCGTTTCGCGCGGTGGGACTTCCGCGTGCCCTGCGGCATGGGGCGCACGACGGCGTTCTCGTTCGACCTGAGCCTTGAGCCGGGCGTGAACGCGGCGCGGCTCGCGGTTTCGCGCACGGATGCGGGCGCGGACGACGTGGGCGACCAGGTGCGGCTCGTGTTCCGTCCCGACGTCGAGTGGCGCAGTTTCCACGAGAAGACGAAGGCGTATGCGGGCCCGGAGAAGGAGTTTCCCGAACATTGCGCCGCGCTGGATGCGGCGGATGGTCGGCAGGGTTTCGCGTTCTCGCCCTACGGCGGCATGTTCGTGATGACGGTCGACGGTGGCGTTTACCACCACGAACCGCAGTGGACTTACGGCGTTCTCCATCCGGAGGAGGTGGAGCGCGGGCAGGGGGATTCGGGCGACCTCTTCAGCCCCGGCTGGATTTCCGCCGACCTGAAGAAGGGCGATTGCATCGTGCTGCGCGGCGAAATGAACCCGCCGAAGGTTGCCAGGAAGACGGCGAAGGCGAAGAAGTGCCGCGAGAAGTCTTCAGAAACGCTGTCGGTTGGCGAAGCGATGCGCCGTGCACTCGACCTCTTCATCGTGCGCCGCGACGACCTCAAGACCGTGATTGCGGGCTACCCGTGGTTTCTCGACTGGGGACGCGACACCTTCATTGCCCTGCGCGGCATGATTGCGGCGGGAATGATTGGCGATTCGCTCGCGATTCTCCGCGCGTTCGCCGCGTTCGAGGAAAACGGAACGCTGCCGAACATCATCTACGGCAAGACGGCGGGCAACCGCGACACGACCGACGCCCAGCTCTGGTTCATCCGTTGCGTGGAGGAGGTTCTCGCGGTGAAGCCCGATCTGAACCTCGACGACCTCAAGAAGACGTGCGAATCGATTGTCGATCACTACATCGGCGGCACGCCGAACGGAATCCGCATGGATCAGGCTTCGGGGCTTGTCTGGTCGCCCTCGCATTTCACGTGGATGGATACGAACTATCCGGCCTGCACGCCGCGCGTCGGCTATCCCGTGGAAGTGCAGGCCCTGTGGATCTCGGCATTGCAGTTCCTCGGGCGGACGACGCTCGCCAATCTGGCGCGAGCCTCGCTTGAACGCTACTTTCGCTGGGAGGGGCACGGCTACCGCGACTGCCTCGCCGCCCCGAACGGCGAACCGGCGGCGCAGGCCGTGCCGGAGGATACGGTGCGGCCGAACCAGTTGCTGCTCGTCACGCTGGGGGTTGTGAACGACGCGGAGATCGTGCGGGCGACGGAGCAACTGCTCATTCCGGGCGGCATCCGTTCGCTTAACGCGGAACATCCGCTCTATCGCGGCGTTTACACGGGCGACGAGGATACGAGCCGCAAGCCCGCCTATCACAACGGCACGGCGTGGGGCTGGCAGTTCCCGCTGTATGCGGAGGCGCTGGCGATGACGGGTGGCGTGACGAAGGCGACCGCGTTGCAGATTCTCGCCTCGGCGGTGGAGAACATCAACACGGGCTGTCTCTGTCACATCAGCGAGATTGCAGACGGCGACGCGCCGCACCGCCAGAAGGGGTGCACGGCACAGGCGTGGAGCGCAAGCGAACTTCTCCGCGTCTGGCTCAAACTCGGCGGCAGGTGAACGTGAACGGCGTCGATATCACCGTTGCCGATGCGTGATCCTCATGTCCCGCGACGAAACCGCATCAAGATCCACTACCATCCCATAGGGCGGATTGACAGGAATCGGGTCGTTTGACGCAGCGACGCAGAGACGCAAAAAGGCGGGGATAACCAAGGCCTTGGCGATTGCGGAAATCGAGAAGTCGCCTTCATGTTTTGTCGTATACTATACGACATGGACAAAAAAGAAAACAAGAAGGCGACGCGGAAATTATATTACACTCTGCGCCAGATTGTTCACCACATCCCGCGCTGGCAGGTCCCGGTGATAAGCGTCGGGAAAAATAGGTAACCTCCAGTATATGGGAATATGGTATAATTCTCACTGTTCGCGGAAGGATGTCCCAACAAGGGGCGGGCTGATGCGGACGAATGATCTTTGATATCGGCGGCGACGCGCCTACGACGCGAAGTCTCGCCGCCATCATCAAATGTGCGCAAGCGCATTTTTTGCTTCTGACGAAAACGGTCAAATTTTCTATTCACGAAGTGAAGAATGTGGCTACGCAGGCCTGCATACAAGGGGCAGATATTGCCCTTTCTTAGTATGCCCGCTCTGCGTGCCCGTTCTTGGTATTTCGTGAATGGGCTCTTGACCGTGCCTCGTTGGAGATATCTTGAACGAGGCACGCGTTTTTCATGCCGCCGGCGCGTCCCCTCGTCTCTCTCACGGCGCGGCAAGGAGAACGATATGGAGTATCAGGTCTTCAGGACGCCTGCGTATTCGGAGGCGGTCGCGGCGGTGCGGTTAGACAGCCGCAAGGTTCGTGCGCTCGGATGGACGGTGCTCTACGACATCAAATCGGGCATCCACGAGACATGCGCGACGATGAAGACGGCAATGAAGGAGGCAAAATGACGGTCGCGCTCATTATCGCGGGCGGAGTCGGGTCTCGAATGGGGGCAGACATTCCCAAGCAGTTTGTTCGGGTGAACGGGAAACCAGTTCTGATTTACACCTTGGAAGCGTTTGAAAGGCATCCGATGGTGGATACCATCGAAGTCGTCTGCGTCGAGGGCTGGGAAGATTCCGTTCGGGCTTCTGCCAAGCAGTTCGGCATTTCAAAGCTCAGGGGAATCGTGAAAGGCGGGGCAACCGCGCAGGAGTCGATTCGGAACGGCGTGTTTGCTCTGGAAGGGAAATGCGTCGAAGACGACGTGATCATCGTGCATGACGGTGTGCGGCCTGTTCTCGACACGGCGGTCTTGGACGACGTCATCTGCACGGCGCGACGGCTTGGCAACGCCGTGATGTCCATGCCGTATAACGAGCAGATTTTCCTTGTCGATCCCGAACGACCGACGACGACGACAAAATACATTCCCCGCGAGACGTTGCGCCGCGTGTCGACGCCGCAGGCCTATCGGTTTGGACTGCTAGACGAAAAATACCACGAGGCGTTCAAGAAGGGAATCGGCGTTTACGGGGCGTCGTATGCGAACACGATGATGGTTGAGTTGGGCGTGCGGCTGAATTTCGCAAGCGGAAGCGACCGAAACATCAAACTGACCACGCCCGGCGACATTGACATCTTCAAGGCACTTCTCTCCGTCGAGAAGAGCAGATGGGAGAGATGAAGACACTTTCCGAGTCTGCGACGTGGCGAGTTGCTCTTGATGCATTCGCGTGTGATATTCCGGACGACGTGCTGCCGTCCGGGCGAATCTTCGTGACGGGTGCGAGCGGACTCGTGGGGTCCGCTTTCGTCGACCTTCTTCTCGCGGTGCGCAACCGTCGCCGCGTTCCGCTGACGGTCGTTGCCGCCGGGCGTTCGCTATCCCGCCTCCTGTCGCGTTTCGGACGCCCGGACGGACTTGAATTCCTTGTCTATGACGCGATGCAACCAATTTCCACCGAACAGCCTTTCTCGGCGATCGTTCACGCGGCGAGCAATTCCTCCCCCAATCTTTACGTGAGTGACCCCTACGGGACATTCTCCGCAAATGTTGACGGTATCCGCAACATTCTTGAGCAGGCGCATCGGCAGGAGAACTGCCGTGTGCTTTACGTCTCGTCCAGCGAGGTCTATGGTGTCCGTGCCGAGGCTGGTCCCTGGCGAGAGGACTACTACGGGAGCGTCGATCCGTTGAATCCGCGATCCTCTTACGCGGAGGCGAAGCGCGCGTCCGAGACCGTCTGCGCCGCGTTCTCCGCGCAATTCGGCGTTTCCGTCGTCATCGCCCGACCGGGACACGTCTACGGACCGACGGCGACGGCATCCGACCGGCGCGTTGCCTCGGACTTTGCCTTTAAGGCCGCGCGCGGAGACCGGCTTGTGCTGAAGAGTGCGGGTTTGCAGGTGCGAAGCTATTGCCATTGCCTTGACTGCGCGACGGCACTTCTCTTCATTCTTGCGCGAGGCGCGTCCGGATCCGCCTACAACGTCGCGAATCCGGATTCTGTCCTCAGTATCCGCGAAATGGCCGCGTTTCTGGCAAAGGCCGGCGGGGTGTCCGTCGCGTTTGGGGAATCCAGCGCGGCGGAACGGGCCGCGTTCAACCCCATGTCGGACTCCTCCCTTGATCCCTCGCGTCTTCTTTCGCTTGGTTGGCAAGGGCGGTTCAATGCACGCGAAGGTTTGTTCCAGACGGTGAAGGTCTTGAGGGAACTTTTATAAGAGTAAAAAGGAAGAGAGGAAACAGATGTCTGAGGTTTGGGGAAGAATGAAGTCGTTTATCCGTCAGCACGTTCTGCCGCCGTCGCTGTATCGTCGGTTGTCCGCGCTGAAGCTCGCCCTCCGCGTCCAACTCGCCCGCCTTTGGCATGGACGCGTCCGCGCGAGGATTCGCGCCAAGGTTCGGCGCGGCGAGAAGATCCGGGTCGTCTTCCTTGTGTCGGAGGTCGCGAAGTGGAAGACGCAGTCGCTGTTCGACCTGATGAAGGCCGATCCGCATTACGAGCCAGTCATGGCGATCTTCCGCCGCGATTGGAGCGATCGAGATTCCGAAGACAAGGTGCTCGCCGACATCCGAGTCGCCAAGGCCTACTACGAGGGCAAGGGGAATCCCTGCGAGATCGTCTACAGCCCGGAAGATCCGTTCGTCCCGCAATTGGCGAAACTCAAGCCCGACATCGTGTTCTATCAGCAGTCCTGGGTGTCGAACGGCATCAGGGACGTCTGCCGCTATGCGCTTCCGGCCTATGTGCCGTATTACGTCGTGAACTACGGCGAGCCGGGCATTGGGTGCAAGATGGTGTTCCATCGCTTTCTCGCGTATTATTTCCACCTGAATTCCGACTGGGCCGAGATCGCGAAAGAATGCGCACCGGCGCTTTTCTACTCGGGGCGACACATCGCGACCGGGCACACGAGCCTTGATTACCTTCATCTGAACGCGCCTCCGCCGCCGAAGCGTCCCTGCGTGATCTACGCGCCGCATTTTTCGTTCATCCTTCCGAATCACGACAACCTCCTCGGCATCTCGACCTTCCCTTGGAGCGGGCTGCCGATCCTCGACTACGCGAAGGCCCATCCTGACCTGAACTGGGTGTTTCGTCCGCATCCTCATTTGAGGGACGAGCTTGTGCGGTCGGGGCTGATGACGGAGGGCGAGCGCGACCGGTATTTCGCGGAGTGGGGGCGGATCGCGCGCGTCAGCACGGACAGCGACTACCAGAGCCTGTTCGCGGAAAGCACGGCCATGGTCACCGACTGCGGCTCGTTTCTGGTCGAATACGGGGCGACGGGAAAGCCTCTCATCCACCTCATCTCGTCCACGGCGAAAGTCCGTCCGATGCGGCCCGCGCAAGAGTTGTTCGCGGCCTATTACGAAGTGCGCGACTTGAACGAGATGTTCGCGTCCTTCAAGGTCGTTCTGGAGAACGGGAAAGACCCAAAGAAAGCCGTCCGCCAAAGGGCGGTGGCGGCCTACAATCTCGCGGGCGTCTTTGCGGCGGGCAACATCATGCGGTGTTTCGAAAAGGATCTCTTGCGGTGAGGAGGTGGGCGTCTCATGTCTGACTCGCTCAAGGCAAGGACGTTGCGAGGGGCGCTTTGGGCGCTGGCCGAGCGTCTGGGGACGCAGTCCGTCGGCTTCGTCGTCACGGTCGTCCTCGCGCGTCTGCTGACCCCAAGCGACTATGGCGTCGTCGGGATGCTCACCGTTTTCCTGAGCGTCTCGCAGCTTTTTATCGACTCCGGGTTCGGCTCGGCGCTGATCCGGAAGAAAGATCGCTCGGAGGATGATTTCGCCACGGTCTTCTGGTTCAACCTCGTGATTTCGCTGATCTGCTATGCCGTCCTCTTTTGCGCAGCGCCCGCGATCTCGGCGTTCTATCGGATGCCGATCCTGACGAGCCTTCTGCGGGTCGTCGGCCTGAATCTCGTGATCCAAGCCCTTTACACCATTCAGGTCACGCGGCTGACGGCATCTGTCAACTTCAAGGCTCAGGCGAAGGTCGCCATCCTCTCCTGTGCGGCGGGCGGCTGCGTGGGGATCGCGTTGGCGTATCTGGATTTCGGACCCTGGGCGCTTGTGGGGCAGTCGCTCTCGAGCGCCGTTGTCGCCGGTTCGGCGTATTGGCTTCTTTCGGGGTGGCGGCCACGATGTGCGTTTTCGCGGACGGCGTTCAGGGAGTTGTTCGGTTTCAGCGGCAAGATCCTTCTCTCGTCAATCCTCCACACCGTCTACGTCAACATTTCGCCCTTGATCATCGGACGCCGCTATTCCGCGCAAGACCTCGGCTACTATTCGCGCGGAGACAGCCTGGCGCAACTTCCCGGCGGCATCCTCCAGTCGACGCTGGGGCGGGTTGTGTTTCCCGTGCTCGCATCCATTCAAGACGATGAGCCGCGGCTCCAAGCGGCCTACAACAAGTATCTCCGGCTCGCGACGTCCGTCGTGGCGCCCGCGATGCTGCTGCTGGCGGCCTGTTCGCAGCCCCTCGTGACGCTTCTCATCGGCGAGAAGTGGCTTCCGTGCGTGCCTTACCTGCAACTGCTGGCGATTGGGTGGATGGTCGATCCGATCATTGTCATCAACCTCAACATCCTCTACGTGAAGGGTCGGTCGGACATCGTGCTGCGCCTTGAGATCGTCAAGAAAATCATTGCGATCGCCATCGTCGTGACGGCCGTCCAGTTTGGCGTCATCTGGCTTTGCGCGGGACGCGTGCTCTACGGATTCATCGCGCTCTATCTCAATCTCCACGCCTGCGGCCCGTTCATCGGAATGTCCTTCTCGCGGCAACTCCGCGAAGTCGCGCCCGTCTACCTCTCGGCCTTCGCCGCCGCAGGGTTCGCGTGGCTTTCGGTCAATGGATGCCTTGGCCTCGCGTCGGGCGAAGGTCTTTTCGTCTGGAACGCGCTGGCACTGGTCGCCGGCGGCGTCTGTGGCGCACTCGTCTATCTTGCCCTGGCGTGGGTCTTTCGCTTCGACCTCGTTCAGGAGGGCAAGCGGGTTCTTGTCTTGAAGTGAAAAGCGCAGGTGCGTATACGACCTTCGTGCTGGTCGTCCTCACGCTCGCGCTCTGGGGTGCCGCGCTGCTGACGGCTTATTGAAGCGTGTCGACTCCGTAGAGCGGGAATCGTCTGTCGCCCGTCACAACC
>CAVFWY010000053.1:0-10694 GCA_963626175.1 Gemmiger sp. | reverse complement strand
CGGCGGTTGCGCAGGGCTTGGGCAACACGCGCCGCGTGAAGAGCTACATCCCGAATCACCGCAATCCCGACGGCGAACTCGACCACGGCGGTCTGATGGATACCTGCATCAAGATCGAGGCCGAGCTCGCGCTGACGGACTGGCTCACGCTGGGCGGCTACGTTGCCTATTCGGACTACCTCTTCGACCGTAGGATGCGCGAGGGCGCTCGCGACTATGAGGCCAGCGGCGACTGGGACGAAAGCTACAACTTCGTCTGCGGTCTTTCGGTCACGGCGACCTTCTAAGCCGACTTCGACTGTTGTTTGAAAGATCCCCGTCCCCGGCAGGAATTCGTTTCTCCCCTGCCGGGGACGGATTTGTCTTGTCTTGCCGATTTTCACCAAAAGCCTGACCGAGCTGTTGGAGCGTCTCCTTTTTTGCTATAATACGCGGTATGGAGAATTATGCGTGGAAATGGTTTGGCACCGGCCTGATGCGCCAGGTGAAGTTGACGTGCGGCGATGACATCGCGCATCTTGCCGAATTGGACAGGAAGCGCTGGATGGCGATTTCGATGCCCACGGAGGGCGTTCGCTTCGACCAGCGGATGCTTCAGCTGATGGATACGGACGGCGACGGGCGAATCCGCACGGCGGAAGTCCTCGCGGCAATCGAGTTCCTGAAGGCGAGGAAGGTGAATCTCGACGACCTCTTCAATCCGCCCGAAGGTGACCAGAAGCGGCTTGCGGACGTGCTTGAGCGTCAGGCGGATCTTGCGAACAGCAAGCCGTCCGACGCCGACCTCGCGGCGCTTGCCGCGTGGGAAGAGAAGGGGAAGAAGGATGCGTCCGTCGCGCTTCTCGGCGAGGCGACGGCGGCGGCGGAAGCCGCGCTCGCGGCGGTCGAGAAGACGATTGACGGTTTCTTCACTCCGCCGGAAGACCTTCCGCTCGTCACCGAAGAGCCGGACAGGGACTTGCCGCTCCGCGACCATCTCAATCCGAACCACCTGGAGGCGATTCTTGATTTTGCCGCGAAATGCGTGAAGCCCGTGCTCGGCGAGAAGGAAACGCTTTCGCGGATGGAGTGGAAGAAGGTGAAGGCCGCGTTCGCCCCGTATCGGGCGTGGGTCGCGGCGAAGCCGGTCGTTTCCGCCGTTGCGAAGTCCGAACTGGATGACGAGGAGCGCGAAGTCCGCTACCGTCTGCATCTCCTTGAGTTCCTCGAGAACTACGTGAACATGAAGCGGCTCTATTCCCTTGACGAGCTTGCGATTTACCAGACGGGGACGCTGCGGATCGACGCGAAGGAACTGAAGCTCTGCTTCCACGTGGCGGGCGAGGCGGCGCATGCCGCGCTGGCGGAAAAGTCCATGTGCTGCGTGCTCTACCTGAAACTGACGCGTCCTTCGGAAAAGGCGGAACGCTCGATCTGTGCGGTCGTGACGGCGGGGGCGGTCGCGGGGCTTTACGTCGGGCGGAACGGCGTGTTCTACGATCGCGACGGAAAGGACTGGGAGGCGGTTGTCACGCGGATGGTCGAGAATCAGGTTTCGCTTGCGGAGGCGTTCTGGGCGCCGTGGCGCAAACTGGGTGAAGGCGTGGCGAAGGCGGCGAAGAAGTTCCTTGGCGACAAACAGACCGAATCCATGCAGAAAGTCGCCCCGGCGACGACGAATCCGCAGGTGGGCGGCGCGGCGATGGCGAGTTCCGTCGCGGCGATCGGCATCGGAATCGGAATGGTCGGCGCGGCGTGCGCGAGCATCATGGCGGCCGTTTCGAGCATGGTCTGGTGGCAGGTTCTCGTCGCCATCGCGGCGATTGTCGCCGTCGTTTCGGTGCCGAGCGTCATTCTGACGTGGTTCAAGCTCCGCAAACGCGACATCGGCGCGATTCTGAACGCCTGCGGGTGGGCGGTGAACCGTCCGATGCGCTTCTCCATGCGCCTGGCGCGGACATTCACCGCGTGTGCGCACCGCTGAACGGCGGAAGCCCCCCTCGCCTGACGCTCGGTAGCGTCCCTCGAGCCGCCGAAGCGTCGCTGTTTTTGGTATAATATGCGCAATGTCTGCGAAAGGAAAAGATCCGCGTCCGACTTGGGACGAGTACTTTATGGAAATCGCGCAGGTCGTGGCGAAGCGCTCAAACTGCTGCCGTCGCCATGTCGGGGCGGTTGTCATGAAGGATAACCACATTCTCTCCACGGGCTATAACGGAACGCCGCGCGGGGTGAGGAACTGCTTCGACGGCGGCTGTCCGCGTTGTGCGGGGGAGGCGAAGAGCGGGACGCATCTCGATGAGTGCCTCTGCACCCACGCCGAGCAGAATGCGATTTGCCAGGCGGCCTATTACGGGCACGGCATCCAGGACGGGACGATCTACATCACGATTTCCCCGTGCCTGACGTGTGCGAAGCTCATCATCAACGCGGGGATTCGCGAAGTCGTCTACGGGGGCGACTATGCCTTTCTCGACACGGTGAAGGAGATGTTCGCGGCGGCGGGCGTGAAGCACCGCAAGTTTGGCGGGTTCGCGAGCCGCGAGTCCGCGTCCTGCGGATGCGAACACTGAACGAATCTCGATTTGAAACTGAAAGGACAAATAAAGACAATGCGTAAGAAAATCATCGCTGGAAACTGGAAGATGAACGTCAAGCCGTCCGAGACGGCCGCTCTCGTGAAGGGCGTCGCCGAGGCGACGAAGGACTTCGCGAACGTCGAAATCGTGTGCTGCACGCCCGCGATCGACGTCCCCGCCGCCGTCGCCGCCGCCGCCGGCACACAGGTCGGCATCGGTGCGGAGAACGCCCACTGGGAAGACCACGGCGCGTTCACAGGCGAAATCTCGACGGGCATGCTCATCGATGCGGGCGCGAAATACGTGATCATCGGGCACTCCGAGCGCCGCCAGTATTTCGGCGAGACGGATGAGACGGTGAACAAGCGCACCCGCGCCGTCATCGCGGCGGGGCTGACCGCCATCGTCTGCGTCGGCGAAACGCTCGAGGAGCGCGAAGCCGGGAAGCTCAACGAGGTCATCGAGCGCCAGATGAACGTCGGCCTCAAGGACGTGTCGGCGGCGGACTGCGCGAAGCTCGTCATCGCCTACGAGCCGGTCTGGGCGATTGGCACGGGCAAGACCGCGACGCCCGACCAGGCGCAGGAAGTCCACGCCCTCATCCGCGCGACCCTCGCGAAACTCGTCGGTGCCGAAACGGCCGAAACCGTCCGCATCCAGTACGGCGGGTCGATGAAGCCGGGCAACGCGGCGGAACTGCTCGCGAAGAAGGATATCGACGGCGGACTCATCGGCGGTGCGGCGCTCAAGGCGGTCGACTTCGCCGGAATCATCGCGGCGGCTGCGAAGGCCTGAGGCCAATGGCTGCCGAACGTTTGACGGCGGTTCTCCTTGCGACCGGCGCGTGTGCGCTGGTCGCGGGGTGCTTCAACGAACCCGAACCCGCCCGCCGCACGGTTTCGGCCGAGGCTCGCGTCTATCTTCAGGAGAAGGGGCTTGCCGACTTGCGCGGCGAAACCGCCGCGTTCGCGTTCGGTGCGGGAATCGACTACCTGAACCTCGACCGCAACCAGCTGACGAACGTGAACGAGGTCGCGGGTCTGACGGGACTGAAGTGGCTGCGGCTGAACGGCAATCGGCTCTCCGTCCTGCCCGACCTGAAGCCGCTTGCGAACCTCCGTCGTATCTATCTCAAGAACAATCGCTTTACGGCAGTCCCCGAAACGCTCAAGGACTTGCCGAACTTGACGGATGTCGACCTTTCGGGCAATCCCCTGAAGGAGATTCCGGACTGGCTCGCCCGGAAGACGGGGCTTGAAAACCTCTCGTTCTCGCGGACGCTGGTGACGAAGCTGCCGGATGACCTGTCGGCATGGAAGGGGCTTCATTCCCTCCAATTGGGCGAACTCAAGATTGACGCGGCGGAAATGAAGCGGATTCGCGAATCCCTCCCCGACGTCGCCATCGTATTCTGAAATGAACAAGATTATCAAGAAACGGCAACTTTCCGAGAACGTCTACCGAATCGAGGTCGAGGCTCCGCTGATTGCACGGGAGCGCAAGGCTGGGCAGTTCATCATTCTGATGGTGGATGGCGACTACGGCGAACGCATCCCCCTGACCATTGCCGACGCAGACCCTGCGGCCGGCACGATTACGCTCATCTACCAGACCGTTGGTGCGACGACGATGAAACTCGCGCAACTTGGCGAGGGCGACTCCGTGGCGGCGTTGCTCGGTCCGCTCGGCCGCCCGACCTCGATACGCGGCGCGAACGGCGAGAAGCCGGGGCGCGTCGTCTGCGTGGGCGGGGGCATCGGCGTTGCGCCGATGCATCCGATTGCCGAAGCCCTCAAGGAGGCGGGGAATGACGTGACGATCATTATGGGCGCACGCACGAAAGATCTCTTCGTGATGGAGGACGAGATGCGCGCCATCGCAGGCGACAGGCTCATCCTCATGACCGACGACGGTTCGTCGGGTCGCAAGGGGCTCGTCACCGAGCCGCTGAAGGAACTCTGCGAGCGCGGGGACGTTGACGAGGTGATTGCCATCGGTCCGCCCGTGATGATGAAGTTCTGCGCCCTGACGACGAAGCCGTTCAACGTGCCGACGACGGTCTCGCTCAATACGATCATGATTGACGGCACGGGAATGTGCGGCGGTTGCCGCGTCAGTGTCGGCGGCGAGACGAAGTTCGTTTGCGTGGACGGGCCGGAGTTCGACGCGCATCAAGTCGATTGGGATCTGATGACGAAGCGAATGGCCTCGTTCCGTCCGCAGGAGGCGGCGGCACGGGAACACGTCTGCAAAGCGGGGATTTTCACGAAATGACACCGAAAGAGAAGATGGCGATTGCGCCGCAGGCGATGCCGGAGCAGGATCCGGCCGTGCGGGCGCACAACATGAACGAGGTTGCCCTCGGCTACAGTGCCGAACAGGCGAAGACCGAGGCCAGCCGCTGCCTGAACTGCGCGGCAAAGCCCTGCATGAAGGGCTGTCCCGTGGCGATTGACATCCCGGGCTTTCTCTCGAAGGCCGCCGAGGGCGACTTCGCGGGCGCGCTCAAGGTCATTCGGGAGACTTCTCTTCTCCCGGCGGTCTGCGGCCGCGTCTGTCCGCAGGAAAAGCAGTGCCAGAAGTTCTGCACCGTCGGCAAGATCCTCAAGGACGTGGACAAGGCCGTGGCAATCGGTCGCGTCGAACGCTTCTGCGCCGACCTCGCCCGCGAACGGAAGACCGAGGAAGATGTCGTCTGCGCCCCGAAGACGGGGTGGAAGGTCGCGGTCATCGGCTCCGGACCTGCCTCTATCACCTGCGCGGCGGACTGCGCGAAGGCCGGGCACGACGTCACGATGTTCGAGGCGTTTCACAAGTGCGGCGGCGTGCTCGTCTACGGCATCCCCGAATTCCGTCTGCCGAAGTCAATCGTCCAGCACGAAATCGAGGGGCTTGAGAAACTCGGCGTGAAGATCGACACGAACTTCGTCGTCGGGCGCACGCGCAAGCTTTCCGACCTCATGGAGAAGGACGGCTTCGACGCGGTGTTCGTCGGCACGGGGGCGGGACTTCCGAAGTTCATGGGCATAGAAGGGGAGAACCTGACGGGCGTGTTCAGTGCGAACGAATACCTGACGCGGGCGAACCTGATGAAGGCCTACGACGAGACTCGCGCCGACACGCCATTCTGGCACGGGAAGCGCGTCGCCGTCCTCGGCGGCGGAAACGTCGCGATGGACGCCAGCCGCATGGCTCTGCGTCTCGGCGCGGAAAAGGTCTATCTCGTCTACCGCCGCGGCGAGGCGGAAATGCCCGCCCGCATCGAGGAAGTCCATCATGCGAAGCAGGAGGGCGTGGAGTTCCGCGTCCTTCAGAACGCGAAGCGCGTCATCGGCGACGAGAACGGACACGTTGCCGGCCTTGAGTGCCTTCGATACGAACTGGGCGAACCCGACGCTTCCGGCCGCCGTTCGCCCGTGGCGATTCCCGGCAGCGAGTTCGTGCTGGACGTCGATACCGTCGTCGTGGCGGTCGGCAATGCGTCGAATCCGCTCATTCCGGCGACGACCGAAGGGTTGGAAGTCAACAAGCGCGGCAACATCGTCGTCAATCCCGAAACGAACGAGACGTCGATTCCGGGCGTGTTCGCGGGCGGCGACATCGTCCTTGGTGCGGCGACCGTGATTCTCGCCATGGGCGAGGGTCGCCGTGCGGCGGCCGGCATCAACGCCTATCTCGCCGCGAAATAGGCGTTGACGATCAGACGAACCTCACGAACCCGGATGCACGGGGTGTCCGCCCGCCTTGCACATCGGGCACTCCTCCGCCGTCCAGGTTTCGGGGGTCATCTGCATCAGCGAGAACATCGGGATATCCCCGAACTTCACCTTGCCTGACGAGCGGTCGACGAGCAGCAGGACTGCCGCGACCTCGCACCCGGCCTTCTGCACGAGGTCGATTGTTTCCTGGACGCGCCCGCCCTTCGTGACGACATCCTCGGCGACGACATACCGTTCGCCGGGCTTCAGGGTGAAGCGGCGCATCGCGAGAACCGTGTTCGGCTTGCCGCTCGCGTCCACGCCCTCGCCCTGCACCTTTTCGGCGAAGACGCACTTCGTGTCGAGGGCGCGGGCGACCTCGTGGCCGACGAGAATGCCGCCGACGGCGGGCGAAATCACGCCGTCAACGCGACCGACGTCGCACGCGGCGTTCATCTTCTCCACGAGCGCATCGCACAGTTTTGCCGCGATGCGCGGATAGCGCAGGACGTTCGCGCACTGGAAGTAGCGGTTCGAGTGGAGTTTCGAGCGCAGCTCGAAGTGTCCTTCGAGCAGTGCGCCCGTATCCTTGAACGCCTGCAGGGTCTCGGCTTCAGTCATCATGTCTTCTTTTCCTTTCAATGAAATCGTTCAGTCAATCCGCAGAAGGTCTTCGCGCGAGAAGGTCTCGGGCGCGTTCTCTGATTCGGACGGGATTCTTTCCGGTGCGGGAGCGGCGAGCGTCCTCGGCACGGCGGACGGTTCAAACGGAGGCGGTTCGGGGGCGGACGGCGCGGTGCGGCTCGAGATCGTCAGCATCTCGCTCTGCTTGCGTTCGGGCGGGGAATCGGCGAACATCTCGATGCGCAATTCCCTTACGTCGCGAGAACTCACGTGCCACGCCGACCTTGCCGCTTCCAGCGCCTTCGCTTCGTCGGCCGGGCTTAGCGTCATGAAGGCGCACGAAGCGGAAGAAGGCGGCGGATCTTGCTTCGGGAGGAAGCCGATGGCCTCGCGCGGAATCGCCAGGATGAGCATCGTCGGCAGTGCCGCGACAACCGCAAGCGGAAACAGTTCGTTGCGGACGCGGCGCTTCGGACGATAGAGAAGTGCTTTCATTCGTCCACAATCTCCGTGCGGCGGTTTGCGAAGAGAATGCGAAGAACGCCGTTCATCCGCGCCAGTGCGGCGATTTTCATCAGGTCTGCCGCCGTCGTGCGCCTGTCCGCCAGGACGAGAAGCGTCTTGCGGTCCGCTTTCGCCGCGCGGTCGGAGAGCTGTTCGCCGAACGCCGCCGCCGATACGCCGTCATTGAGGGAGTAGCGGGTGTCGTCGAAAAAGACGAGCGTTTCGCTTTTCATCGGGGTGACAAGCGCGACGAGCGAGGTCGTGTCGCCGTCCGAAAGCCCCGAATCGGGCAGATCGAAGAGGACGCCTTCCGCCGCCGTCAGGGTGCCGCTCAGGAGGTGGATCATCAGGAGCGCCATGCCAACGGTAATCCACGGGATGGCAACCGTGAGCGGCTTCAACCACTGCGGCCCCGACCGCCAGAGGGCGGGGGTTTCCGTCCGTCGCCAGCCCCATTCGCTGTTCATTTCTGCGTTCCCTTCGCTTCCGCCTCCCTGACGGAAAGGTAGCCGACGATTCGGCTCGCCGCCGCCTCAAGCTCGACGACCAGGCGATCCATCCGTACGCGCAGAACGCCATACATCACGGCCGAGGGGATTGCGACGGCCAGGCCGAGCGCCGCCGCGACAAGGGCTTCCATCGCCGTACCGATCAGGGACGAGCGGGCGATGAGCTCGCCGGAATTGACGAGCAGGACGGCGCGAATGAAGCCGATTAGCGTTCCGAGAAGTCCGATGGCGGGCGCGGTCTGCCCGATGATCGCGAGCGCGGCAAGTCGGCGGTCGAGCCGTCCGATTTCGGCTCGACCCTGGGAATCGACCGCTTCGCGCAGGAGTCGCGCCGAGCCGTGGCGATGGCGGATCGCCGTCGCCACGACGTTCGCAACCGGGACGGCGGTGTCTTCGCAGATGGCGAGCGCTTCGTTCTCGTTGTCGCGGTCGAGCACGTTGATGACGCCCTTCACGAAGTCCTCGTAGTCGATCTGCGACCGACGGAGTTCAAACAGCCGCTCGAAGAAGACGACGACCGCCGCGACGGCCATTGCCACGAGAATCCAGAATATCGGTCCGCCCGAAAGCGTCATAGGAAGTTTCCTTTCTTTCTCATTCGTTCAAGCCGCCGCGCGGCCTCGACGGCCGCCGGCACGTCGCTCGTCTCGACCAGTTCGAGAATGCGCATCGCCTGATGGGTTTCGCCGCGCCCCTCGAATTCGTCCGCCAGGCGGAACGCGGCGCGGGAAAACGCCGCGCGCGCCTCGTCGTCATAGCGGATTCCGCCGGCGCGTCCCTCGCGGTAGGCCAGCACGACCTGGGTGTAATACTGATCCGTTGCCTCGTCCGAACGGCGCAGCTTCTCGAGCGTCCGCCCGATCTTGAAGGCGAGCGACAGCCTCATCGAAGGCTGAAGGTCACCGTCGCGCCGCACCGTGCGGTAGAGGTCGAGCGCCTCCTGATAGCGCACCGGGTTGTCCGCCCCCATGGCGAACAGGGCGTCCGCCCGCAGGAGTTGCGCCTGAAGTCGGAGTTCGGCAGTCACGCCGGGAATGCTCCCGACGCGATCCAGCACGAGCACCGACTCGTCGAAGCGCGACAGTTCGAGCAGCGCCTCGCCCTGGACGAGCAGTCCCGCCGCCCGGAGCGGCGAGTCGGGATAGCCCGAAAGCAGTCGGGCGACAGTCGAGACGGCGAGTGCGAAGTCGTTTTCCGCGACGGCCGCGCGGGCGGACCACACCAGTGCCTCGGGGGCTTTCTCGGATTTCGGCCGCGCCTCGGCATACGCCGAGAAGAGCGCTTGCGCCGACTTCCAGTTGCCGCGGTTGTAGGCGAGTTTCGCAAGCCACAGCGTCGCTTCCGCACGGATGGACGGGTCGGGAGAGTCGCCCGCCAGTTGCCGCGCCTTTTCCGCCGCCTCGTCGTCCCGCCCCTGCCCGTAAAGGCACAGAACCGTGAAGTAGTCCATCGTCGGTTTGCGCGGCGGGTCTTCTTCGGCGACGCGGGAGAAGGCCTTTTGCGCCTCTGCGAAGCGAAACGCCGCGTAGTCCCTGCGTCCCGCCTCTTCCAGTTCGCGCACGCGAATGATGGAGGTCACCGTCTTGGCGGCGGCGGTCTTGGGGAACTTTTCCATGACTTCGCGGTATTTGGCCGTCGCGTCGGCGGTTTTCCCCTGTTCGGAAAGGATGTCGCCGACCTTGACCATGATCGTCGCCCGGGCCTCGTCGTTTGTCGCCACCGTCTCCGCCCGCAGAAATGCCGCGAGCGCCTCGTTCGCGCGCCCAGCCTTCAGGTAGGCCCAGCCGCGCCCCTCCTGGACGACGGCGCTTTTCGCGGCGTTCGGCCACGATTCGGCGAGTTCGTCGTAGAGCCGGATGGCCTCCTCGAAACTGCCGCGCTCCAGCAGTCTGTTTGCGAGTTGCGCAAATGCCGCAGGCCCGCCCGGCGTGTCGGGTGCCCCCGACACGATCTGGCGCACGAGCCGCGCCCCTTCGTCGAAGGTCGCGTCGTCCCGCACGAGTGCGACTCCCAGCTGAAGTCCCGCAGTCTGCCGCATGGCGACCGTCGTCGCGTTCGAATAGGCCTGACGCAGAAGCGCCGCGTCCCGCAGGTTGGCCGCAGCCACGATGCGGGCCGATTCGGACGCATTCGTCGAGAGGGCGACGGTTCGCCACGCCTCCTCGGCGGCCTTCCTGTTGCCCGTCCTGTTCCGGATGTCGGCAATCATCATCGTCGTCTCGGGGTCGTCGCCGCCTTCCGTCTTCAGGATTTCAAGGGCGCGGGTGAAGTCGCCCGAAGCCATGGCGAGCCGCGCCCGAAGCCGCGCCGCGAGCCCCGCGTAGTCGGGATTCCGAAATGTCGCGGATTCGAGCGTGTGCCGCGCCGAATCGACGTTCCCCGTCATGAAAAGCCCGATCGCCCGATAGTAGCGGAAACCCTCTTCCGTCGGATTTCCCCACGCGGCGATGGACTTCAGGACGTCATCCCATTTCTCCTCCCGCGCAAAGCTCTCGAGCGTCAGCAGTTTCGCCGCATCACCCTCGGCCTTCGCCGCGTGCGTGCGGGCGACTTCCCAAAGTCCGTCCCGCAGGGCCTGCCGCGCCAACTCAAAGTCATTCGTCCCCGCCGTCGTCAGGAACGGCAGAAGGAGCAACGTTGACGCGACAAACGGAGGAAGCCTCACACGAGATCCCCCAGATAGCCCATTTCGGCGAGAAGCCGCCTGTCTTTCATCCAGTTCGGCTCGACCTTGACCCAGAGTTCGAGCACGACCTTGCGGTCGAAGACTTGGGAAAGTTCGCGCTGGGCGCTGAGGCGGA
>CAVFWY010000052.1:0-10775 GCA_963626175.1 Gemmiger sp. | reverse complement strand
CGCCAGCAGTCCGCATTGAAATCGCCGGCAATGATGACACGCGGGGTATTCTTTCCCTGTTCTATCATCTGTTCGACGGGATACATCCGCTTGAGGCGGTTTTCGCGGCGAATCGCCTCCGTTGTCGCCCCGTAGTTGCTCTTCAGGTGAACGGCGTAAACGGCAACATCCCGCCCATCGGGGAATTCGATGACGGCATGGACGTATCCACGCGGCGGAAAGATACGCTTCGGACGCCGCCAAAGGCTCCAGTTCGCCGTGCGCACGGGGAGGGTCGTCATGATGACGTCCTGCTGCTGGTCGAAACGGTCGCGGCGGCGATAACCCGAGATGATGGCAACCGTCAGGTTCGTCCGCCCGATTGCCGCGCAAAGACCGTTCGCGGCGTCGGCATTGCGAATCTCGTTGAAGCAGAGAATCAGGTCGTTCGTTCCCTCCGGGTCGATCTTCGCGAGTCCCGAGCGAATCATCCCGCCCGCCGCCGCGATCGTCGCCGCTTCGACCGCCGGCGCCGCACGGTGCTCAGCGCGACCGGAGGGAAACCACTTTCCGTTCCACGTGCCGACGACAACCGCGGCAATCGCCAGGAATTGGGAGACGGCAATCATTCAATCGTTCGGATGACCGGCGCGGGGGGCTTGTTGTAGACGCGGGAGTGCGGCGGAACGGACTCCTTAATCCAGACGTTTCCGCCGATTTCAGACCCCTGCCCGATGACCGTCGAGCCACCGAGAATCGTCGCACCCGCGTAGATGACGACGTCGTCCTCCACGTTCGGATGACGCTTCACGCCCTTCACGAGCGCACCCGTCACGGGATCCTTGTCGAACGAAAGCGCACCGAGCGTCACGCCCTGATAGAGTTTCACGTTCCGTCCGATGACCGTCGTCTCGCCAATCACCACGCCCGTTCCGTGGTCGATGAAGAAGCGTTCGCCGATTGTCGCGCCCGGATGGATGTCGATTCCCGTCTTCGAATGGGCGAGTTCGGACATGATGCGCGGGATGATCGGCACTTTCAGGCGGTAGAGTTCGTGCGCCAGCCGATGCACGGTCGTCGCGTAAAGCCCCGGATAGGCCATCACGACCTCCATGCGGCTCGTCGCCGCCGGGTCGCCCTCGTAGGCGGCGGTGACGTCCGTCTCGACGAGCCGACGGACTTCGGGCAACCGGGCGACGAACGTCTCGACAATCTGCCGCGCATCCGCCTGCGGCATCAGCATCGCGATTTCGCGTTCGAGATCCGCCGCGAGTTGAGCGAGCGCATCGTGCCTGCCGAGTTCCCCGTAGACGCAGGGGTGAAGAAACGCCAAGCCGCGCTTGACGATGATTGCGATTCTCTGCGGAAGCGTCATATCCGCTCCTCCTTCTTTGTCATGTAGGCGGCGGCGACCTTGTTGAAGGCCCTGATGTCCGCCGCGACGTGCTTCAGCGTGTAGGTCGGGTGCGCCCAGAAGCCGATGGTCGCGCCCGCCAGTTCGTGTGCCACGGGACATTTCACCCGCGTGTAGTCAATCCGGCTGCTGGCGGGGTCGCCGAACGGATAGTTCCGCGCCCCGAATCCGCGGCGGTTCACGTAAGCCCCCTCGCCATACATCTCCGGCCAGAGAATCGCATACGCACCCACGCCCTCGGCCTGAACGGCGCGGATGAACCGCGAGACGGGAACCGTCAGGCGTTCCTTCCGCAAGACGAACGGCACGAGCCAGAAACTGTTGCGCCGCGCCGGGGTGTCGACCGGCGCGTATCTGACGAGCGGATGCCCCGCAAGCCCCTTCACCAGTGCTTCGCCCAACTTCCGGCGACGCGGCAGATTCCAACGGTCGAACCGCCGCAATTCGCCGAGACCGATGGCAGACTGAATCTCCGTCATGCGGAGATTGTAGCCGACGCGGCGGTAGGCGCAGGGATGGAAGTCGCGCAGGTCGTGCGGGTCGGGTGTCGTCCGCAAGTCGCGCCCGTGGTCGCGGAGCGAGCGGACTTCCCACGCCAAGTCGTCGTCGTTGCAGCAGACCATGCCGCCCTCGCCGCCCGTCGTAAAGTGCTTCGACTGGCAGAACGAAAAGCAGCCGACCGTGCCGATCGTGCCGACCTTGCGTCCCTTGTAGACGCCGCCGATGCACTGGGCGCAGTCCTCGATGACGGCGAGGTTGTGCCGCCGCGCAATCCGCATGATCGGATCCATGTCGGCGACCATCCCGTAGAGATGCACGACGACGATGGCTCGCGTCCGAGAGGTCAGGCACGACTCAATCTTCTTCGGGTCGAGCAGATGGTCGCGCCCGACGTCGCAGAAGACGGGCATCGCCCCCGCCTGAAGGGCGCAGAACGAGGAGGCGATGAACGAATAGGGCGTGCAGATCACTTCGTCGCCGGAACCGATTCCGAGCGCGGCAAGAGCAACGTGGAGCGCGGCGGTTCCGTTCGTGACGGAGACCGCATGGCGAACGCCGAGCCACTTCGCCCACGCGGACTCAAACTCGCGCCCGACCGAACCCGTCCAGTAGTTGACGCGCCCCGAATGCAGGATGTCGAGCACGGCCTTATCCGTCCGCCTGTCGAACTGCGGCCACGCCGGGAACGGGGTCTTCTGGACCCGTTCGCCGCCGTCGATTGCGAGTTTCTTCTCCACGCCGCCTCCTTCAGTTCAACTTCCTGGCCGCGTTCTCAATTGCGCGGCAGACGGCGCGCGAGGTGATGGTCGCCGCCGTAATCGCGTCAATTTCGCCGCCGTCCTTCTTCACGCGCAGATTCGCGGCGGACTTGCCCGCGAACTGTCCGGCGAACTCGGGGGCCGTGAGTTTCATGCCGAGTCCCGGCGTCTCGGCGGCTTCGAGCGTCTGGTAGCAGACGACCGTCCGCCTGTCAGCCTTCAGCCCGACCATCAGCACGATGTCACCGCCATAGCCGCCCGCATCCTTCCCCGCCACCGCATAGCCGACGACCTTCCCGGCGTCGTCCTTCCCGACATAGTAGACTTCGCCATCGGCGAATTCCGCCGCGTCCACCGCGACCGCGTCGGACGGCATCACCGCTTTCGCCGACTCGACCGTCTTGCGTTCGCGCATCGCGGCGATGGCGTCCTTCGTCACGACATTCACGTAGGCCAGCACGGCGGCGCAAACGCCGGAAATCAGCGTCAGACTGAGAACAAGGCTTACCGTTTTCTTCATTTTCGTCCCCTTCCTTCACTTTGCGCCGAACGGCTTCGGCTGCGTCCAGCGGTTAATCAGCGGGCAAACCGCGTTCATCACGAGAATGGCGAAACTGCACCCTTCCGGATAAGACCCGAAGCGGCGAATCAGCATGCAGAGAAGTCCGCACCCGAAGCCGAAGATCAGTTTGCCGCGCGCTGTCGTCGGCGAGGTGACGTAGTCCGTCGCCATGAAGCACGCGCCCAGCATCACGCCGCCCGTCAGGAGTTGGACGTGGGCGGGCGAAAGCCCCGCGACGAGCGAATACCCGTAGACCGTCGCGAGGAAGGCCACGGGGATGTGCCACGTGATCACGCGGCGGAAGAGTAGGTAGATTGCACCGAGCGCGAGCGCGAGCGTCGAAACTTCGCCGATGCACCCCGGCATGTTGCCGACGAGCAAGTCCCACGTTCCGGGAACCTGCGTCGGATCGCCCCACCGCAGGGCGACGAGCGGCGTCGCGCAGGTGACGGCGTCGACGGACGCATCCGCCGCGTGGCTCAGCGGCCTCACCCACGTCGTCATCGCCCCCGTAAAGGAGATGAGCATGAAGGCGCGGGCGGCAAGAGCGGGGTTGAACGGGTTCATGCCAAGCCCGCCAAAGACCTGCTTGGCAATGGCAATGGCGAAGACCGACCCCACGACCGCCATCCAGAGCGGAATGCCGCTCGGCAGATTGAGGGCGAGGAGAAGCCCCGTCACGACGGCGGAAAGGTCGCCAATCGTGTTCTCACGCTTCATCGCCAGGCGGCAGAGCGCCTCCGTGACGAGACAGGTCGAAATGCACGTCGCAATCACCCAGACCGCATCCCAGCCGAAAAACCAGACGCCCATCGCCGTCGTCGGCAAGAGCGCGATGATGACGTCGAGCATGATTCGCGACACGCTCGACCGCGCATGCGTGTGGGGACTTGAACTCAGAATGTAGCGTTCGCCTGTTTCCTTCGGTTTCATAAATTGGGCACTCCTTTCCGTTCTGTTCAGTGTGTCTTCCCAGCGGCGGCCTTGGCCTTCTCGGCGGCGAGTCGCGCCCGAATCGAGTTCTTCGCCCGACGGCAGTGCTGGGTCAGCGGACGGTAGGCCGGGCAGGCGAAACTGCACGCCCCGCACTCGATGCAGGTCATCGCGTGCAAGGCTTCCGCCGCCTGGATGTCGTTCGACTCGACCGCGAGGGAAATCCCCGACGGATTCAACCGCATTGGACACGCCCGAACGCACCGCCCGCAGTTGATGCAGGGGTTCGACTGATAGGCGAATACGCGGCGCTTCGAGAGCAGGAGAAGCCCCGAAGTCGTCTTCGTCGTCGGGATTTCAAGAGTCGGGACGGTGAAACCCATCATCGTGCCGCCTGAAATGACCTTGGCGGGCGTTTCCTTCTCGCCACCGCAGAACGCCACGAGGTCGGCGTATTTCGTACCAATCGCCGCCTCCACGTTCTTCGGCTCGGCGACGGCATCGCCCGAAACCGTCGTCACGCGGGAAAGCAAATGGCGGCCGCGTTCGACGGCATCGGCTATCGCGGCAACCGTCCCCACGTTCTCCACCACGCACCCGACGGAAATGGGCAGTTCGCCCTCCGGCACGATGCGCCCGACCGTCGCGTAAATCTGATGCTTCTCAGAACCTTCCGGATAGAGGACGGGCAGAACGACGATTTCAACGTTCCCGTCGATGTCGGCAAACGCCTTTTCCAGTGCCGCGATGGCCTCGGGCTTGTTCGCCTCGACGGCAAGGCGCACGGCGCAGCCGCCGAGAATCTTCCGCATGATCTCGACACCCAGGCGAATGCGGTCCGCCCGCTCGACCATCAGGCGGAAGTCCGCCGTCAGGTAGGGTTCGCACTCCGCCCCGTTCACAATCAGGTATTCGCACCGCCGATTCGGCGGCGGATTCAGCTTCACCGCCGTCGGGAAGCCCGCACCGCCCATGCCGCAGATTCCCGCCTCTTCGACACGTGCGAGCAACGCCTCGCGATTCGCCGCCTTCCAGTCGAGCGGCGGCAAGGTCACTTCTTCGGACTGATCGGCATCCGGTTCCAGCACGACCGCCGCGACACGCGCCCCCGTCGGACCGAGGTGCGGCTCGACGGACTTCACCGTTCCGCTCGCCGACGCAAACACGGGAACGGAGATGAATCCGTTCTTCTCGCCTATCAACTGCCCCTTCGCGACATGATTCCCGACCGCCACGCAGCACTTCGCCGGTACGCCGAGATGCTGGCTCATCGAAATGACCAGTTCGGACGGCAACGGCATCCGCTCAATCGCCTTCTCGCGGGCGAGTTCCTTGTTGTAGTCGGGGTGAACACCCCCCTTGAACCTAAACGTGCTCTTAACGGTTTTCATCGTTCACCTTTCTATACAACCGTATCTCGATACTTCAAGATCATTTAACGCCCCGTCTCGAAATGAGGATCTTCAACCATGCACTTCGCCGGACACTTCGCGACGATCTGGGCGTCCGTCGGCGGATTCGCATAGTTGACTTTCGCCAGGAATCCGCTGAACACGAAGTGTCCCGCCTCCTTGCCACCGGAATTGCGCTCGCACAGGTGGCAGCCGATGCACCCGACGCCACAGACCTTGCGAACGACGGGACCCTTCTCGGGGTTGTTGCAGAGGACGTGGATCGTCGCGGACGCGGGGACGAGCTCGATCAGCTTGCGCGGACAGACGGCGACGCACTTTCCGCAGCCGATACAAAGCCGCTTGTCGACTTTCGCAAGTCCGTCCACGACCGAAATCGCGTTCTGCGGGCAGACGTTCGCACACGCCCCGTAACCGAGACAGCCGTAGACGCATCCCTTGTCGCCGCCCGCCGTCGCCGCCGCGATGCCGCAGTCGCAGATTCCGTTGTAGTCGCCGACTTGAATGGCCTCGCTTCGCGAACCGCAGCACTTGACGAGCGCAACGCGCTTTTCGGTCGCCGTCGCCGCCACGCCGAGGATCTTCGCGATTGCGGCGGCGCAGGCTTCGCCACCGACCGAGCAAGCCCCGTTCGGGGCCGTCCCCACGACAAGGGCGTGCGCGTAGCCGTCGCACCCCGCGAACCCGCACCCGCCGCAGTTCGCCCCCGGCAGCGCCGCTGTCACGAGTCCGATGCGCGGGTCTTCCCGTACGCTCAGATACCTTTCCGCGACCGCCAGAACAACCGCCGAAACAAGCCCGATTCCCGCAATGATAAGAATTGCCGTTGTCATATGTTGAAAAGTGTTTTGAGGATTTCAAGGACATCGTGACGATGCTTTGCCGAAAGCATCCCGAAAACGCGAAAGAGTTCCAACGCAAGCGCAGCTTCCACCTTACCGATATGCCATTCCCCGCATTCCTTGACCGCCAACACTCGCCCAATCGGATTTTCCGAAAACTTTAGCGTCGTCACAGGCAAGCAAACATAAAGCATCGCCTGCGTCCCGACAGCCTTCTGCTTTTCGCGAATGACAATCTCCGTATAGATTTCATACGAACCGAAGCGATGAACGAACAGAGGATACGATACATGCATCTCATAAAACTCAAGTCCATTTTTTTGCACAGTCTTCGGATGCGTTCGCGCAATTTCCGCCGTTGCCTCGAAAGTCTCACATTCCCTAACGGCAAGAATCTTCTCATAGCAGTCTTTTATCGACGCATCATCAAGGAGGCCATGCTCCTTCGCATAGAAGACGATTTCGCTCAACTCATATGCGAATTTTGTCTCGCCCTTATAGTTTGTGAACGTTCTTGTCACAAGGCTCGTCTTCGACCTGTTTGATTCTTCTGCCAACAAATCATAGCCAATCTGCCATTCCACATAATTCGCTTGTGTCAAGGCATCTTGTCGGGGACGAACCGGTAATCCATATTCGTGAAAAACACTCCGCCGTTTGATGCGTATTTTCCCCGTTGGTTTTGTCAGTGGCAAGTTGACATACACCCCTCGCACATCATTGACAACCTTCGCGTCTTCAGTCTGCACACCCGTCCTCCTTTTCTTTCAGGCTCCTTCGAACGTAATTCTTCACTCGCTCCTCAGTTTCAACGCTCGGTTTTTCACACACGCCGAAAACTTCGGGATGCGCCGCTTTCGCCAGTGCGACGACCTCATTGGAGACGGACGCAAACTCATCGCGAATGAATGGCACATTGAAGTTCCCCAAATAGTATGGCACGTCAGCATATCGCTTGAAGCAGTCGACGTAGCAGTAATACGACAGTTTCTCAGGATTGACGTCAACGGCATTCGGGATGCGCTTGCGAATGAATGTGCGACTTCTCCGCAGGGCGTTGACGTCGCGCATCGTGTAAAACAAAATCTCCGGCTCATAGCGACGATCACTCGGATACTTGTCGATCTCGTCCGTCACGTAGTCGAAGCCGTCAAGCGAAAAAACATCACCCGTTGTCGTTCGGAAACGGATCTTGCGAACCGCGTCAAAAGTGAGCCCTTTCGCAGGAGTCCGCCGATAGAGCGCAACGATTACCGGGAAACTCGAAACCCTGGATGTTCCGGCGAATTCGCTACTCGGAAATACGACGTGTTCCAACATGGTGTAGTTGGCGAAGAACCTCCGTGACGCGGAGAAGTTAGCCTTCTTTATCAGATATGACAGCGGATGCAGGACGGCAACATAATCGGCTCGCAACTTGTCGTAGGCAAGAAGCGAAGACATCCCGAGGTCGCGCGTCCTGACGTCCGCGTCAATCGCGACGCCATTTGTCTTGATGTCTTGATTTGATTGCGATGTCATGTCGTTGTAGGGAGGGTTGCCCACGATGACAAGTTTCTCGTCGTCACCGATTCCGAACTTCAGGCGTTCAATGTCGGCGAGCGCATTTCCCACGGACATCTGCACATTCGGGAAATAAGACTTCGCCTGCGCCACGGCCTTTGCGTCAATGTCATTGCCGAGACAACGGCACTTGCCAAGTCCCTCAATCTCACCGAGTTCAAAGAATGCGCCATAGCCGCACGAGAGGTCGGCAATCGTCCAGTTGCAATTGACCCCATGCTTCAGCAGCCATTCGCCGACCAGCCGAACATAGCGCGCGGGCGTATAGAAACTGCCGAGGTTCACGCGACCCTCTGTGCCAAGATGACGCGAGACGTTTACCTTGCCTTGCATCATATCTGCCGTCGCGGCAACGGGGCAAGCGACCGCCAGCGTCACGCCGATTCCGGCGAGAGCCGTCTGGGAAGCACATTTTTGCCGCGCACCCTTCATTTCCACACCCTCAATACGGCATCTTGACCAGGCCCGTGAAGCCCATGAACGCCAGCGAAAGCAGTCCGCCCGTGACGAGGGCGATGGCAATCCCCTGAAAGCAGCGCGGCGGATTGGCATACGCCAGCCTTTCGCGAATACCCGAAAAGAGAAGCAGGGCAAAGCCGAAGCCGACCGCCGCCGAGAAGGAAAAAAACACGCTCTCGAAAAGGGACGTCCCCTGCTTGCAGTTGATTTCCGCCACGCCAAGGACGGCGCAGTTCGTCGTGATGAGCGGCAGAAAGATCCCAAGCGCGGCGTGAAGCGGCGGCACGAACCGCTTCATCGCGATGTCGATGAACTGCACGAGCGCGGCAATCACGAGAATGAATGCCAGGGTATGGATGTAGCCAAGCCCGTTCGGGACGAGAAGCCAGTGGTCGAGACACCACGTAACCGCCGCCGCAATCGTCATGACGAAGATGACCGCCCCCGCCATGCCCAGCGCCGTCCCCATCTTCTTCGACACGCCGAGGAACGGGCAACAGCCCAAGAACCTGTTGAGCACGAAGTTATTTACGAGTACCGCTCCAATCAACAGCATCAGATAATAACTCATCACACCCTCCCTTTACTCGGATACGACGTCGAGCGAATCCCAGTCGATCTTCCCCTCGTAGACGCGCTTGACGGGGCCCGTCAGCGTAATGGACGAGAACTCCTCACCATTGAGCGTTCCATCGACCACCAGCTCATATCCCTGGGCGGTCTTCACCTGAACGGGAAATTCAAGGCCGTAGTCCCTCACGCCGATGATCGCCGCCGCGACGGAACCCGTTCCACACGCCCCCGTCTCGGCCTCGACCCCGCGTTCGTAGGTTCGGATCATCACACGGTTCGGACTTCGGTAGACGACAAAGTCCACGTTCGTTCCCGCCGGGGCGAACTCGCTCGACATCCGAATGCGCCGTCCCTCAGTCTCCACATCCGTCTTCGCCAGGTTCTCGACCACGACAATCTTGTGGGGGACGCCCTCGACGACAAAGTCGTCGCCGAAGTCCTTCGGATCGGGCATCGCGATGCGGACGAGCGTCGGATCGACAATCTCGGCGGCAATCGTCCCCGCAATCGTCTCGAACGTCATCCGGCTTGACTTCGCCGCGCCAATCTCACGCGCAAACGCCGCCACGCAACGCGCTCCGTTCCCGCACAGTTCCGCCTCCGACCCGTCCGGGTTGAAGAAGCGCATGCGGAAGTCGGCGGTGTCGGATTTCTGGACGAGAATGACGCCCTCGCACCCGATGCCGCACCGCCGCGTCGCCAGTGCGGCCACGCGCATGTAATCGTCGGCGGGAAACGTGCCCGCGCGGTCGTCAATCATCACGAAGTCGTTGCCGGCCCCGTGCATCTTCACAAAGGGTATTTCCTTCATTGCCACCACCCCCATTCGTCATCCTTCGGCTGGGGCATCTCCGCCCCGTTGTTGAGTCGGACAAGATCGGAGAGAATGCGAAACGCCTCGTCCAACACGACGTCGTCGTCATCACGCTGATTGCGTCTTCGACGGCGGGACTCGGTCTTTTCTTCCGATTCGTCACTCCCCTCCTCGTCAAGTTCGTGCAACTCGCGGTCGGCCTTCATCATCGCCTTCCGCGCCCCGCGTTCGAGCGAGACTTCCTCGCGTTCGCTGATGGCCTTCATCCCGACCACATTCTCGATGTGCTTCTGATAGCGGGCGTCGTCCTTGACCCGCGCATTCGAGAGCGCAAGAAGGTTCGTCACATACGCGTCGAGATTCCAGCATTTCGCGTAGTCGGCCGGGAGGATGCGGGTGAACGGCAGCGCATTCGGCAGCTTGTCTTCGCCGATGTCGAGCGAATCGAGGAGCGACGGCAACGGAATGTCCGCCGCGACTCCCTCAATCTGCGTCGAGCGTCCGTTAATGCGGTAGAACCGCGCCGTCGTAATCTTCATCGACCCGTATTTCTCGGGTCCCATCCCCAGGACAGTCTGAACCGTCCCCTTGCCATGCGTGCGACGGTCGCCGAGGACGACGGCTCGCCCGACGTCCTGCAGATGCCCCGCCACGATTTCCGACGCGCTTGCGCTCGCGCGATCCGTCAGGACGACCATCGGCAGGCGGAAGGCGGTCGGATTGCCCGGCGGAATCGGCAGACACCCGACCGTCCGCTGGTCGCGAATCTGCACGACAGGCCCGGAGGGGACGAAGAGCGAAGAGAGCACCACTGCCTCCCGAAGCGAACCGCCCCCGTCGCCGCGCAAGTCGAGAACCAGCCCCTGCACGTCCTGCGCATTGAAGTCGGCGAGATAGCGGCTGACGTCCATCGCGCAACTCCGATACCCCTCCTCATCGGGACGCTTGTCCATCGTGCCGTAGAA
>CAVFWY010000051.1:0-10822 GCA_963626175.1 Gemmiger sp. | reverse complement strand
CGGAACCGCGAACGGGCGGACCGGCCAGGAAGGAGAATCGCACAGCGATTCTGGCTATTGACAATTGTTCTCATAAAAGGTTGTCTGAAAATCTTGTTAATCCTGTGAATCCTGTCAAAAACTCCTACCCCCTCCAAACTTCTGGTGGCGACTTCACGCTCGCGTTCTACGCGAAGGATCCGACGTCGGCGGCGACGAACTTCACGGCGCGGGTGGGCCTCTCCGACATCGCCGCCGTCGACTGCCACGGCTTCGTCGTTTCGGCGGACGACGCGGCTGGGACGGTGCTCATCAAGAATGCGCATCCGTGGGCGCCGGCACGTGTCTCGATTGCGACGGAAGACCAGAAGGTCGACACGCTGGAGGAGGTTGTCGTGCCGTTCAAGGTGACAAGCGACGAAACGCTCACAAGCGGCGCATTCACCGTCGAATGGGACGAGGATGTGTTGGAGTTGAAGGGTTTTCAGACCGGATTAACGAATAATCTTGTAAATCCTGTGAATCCTGTCAGAAATTCGTATGCCCTTCAGACCTCTGGCGGCGACTTCTCGCTGACGTTCCTGGCGCGAGACCAGCACGACGTCGCGATGACGCAGGTTCGCCTCACGGCCGCGTCGGTCACGGACGTCCATGGCTTCGCGGTCTCGCCGTCCGTGCCGGTCGTCTCGACGATCCTCGTTCATGATGCGCATCCGCTCGTCCCGGCCGGGGTGGCGATGAACGTCTCGACGGTCTACGCCGACACGCTCAGCGAGTTCACCGTGCCGATCCCCGTCACGAGCACGAAGGTGCTGACAAACCTCTCCTTCACGGTCGGGTGGGATTCCAGCGTCCTGGAGCTGCGTGGCGCGGCGGGTGGCGCGTTCCTCGACGGCGAGCCGTCCGCCTCGTCGGCGAAGGTCGGCGCGAGGGGGACCGTCCCCAGCTGCCTTTACCTGACGTTCTACGCGAAGGATCAGCACGATGTCACGGCGACGACCATCACGCTTGGCGGCGCGTCCGCCCTCTGCATCGACGGCCTTGCTGCGAGGATCTCGACCGTCGACGGCACGATCCACCTCTCGGACGCCAACGCGTCCGTCCCCGTGGAGATGACGGTCGCGACGTATCACGCCAAGGTCAAGAGCGGCGAGTCGTTCAAGGTGCCCGTCGGCGCGACGACGAGCGGCGACCTCGCGACTTTGACGGTGGACGTCGACTGGGACTCATCCCTCCTCTCCTTCGTGGGTTGCGCCGCCGCCGAGAGCGTGACGGCGCTCGCGGAGAACAAGAGGCGGCTCGTCTTCGCCTGCGAGGGCAACTACAACCTCTTCAACATCGACTTCGCGGCGGCGGCGATCGAGGGACTGCGGACGAACACCTGGACGCGCGTCGTCGCGGCCTCGGGCGTCGGCAGGAACGGACTCGCGGCGGTCGTGAAGACGGAACTGCCGCGCACGGGGAACGTGATGATCGTCCGCGAGGTCGGACGCTACGACCCCGGCGACGTGGACGGCGACGGGGCTTACACGGCGAACGACCTTCTCATCCTTAACGGCTACGTCACCTACCTGAAGATGCAGAAGAAGGGCGCGATGTTCGCCAGCACCTTCGCGAACGGCTATCTCGCGCAGTATGGCGTGGACGTGCGCCTCACGGGCGACGCCGCCCGCGCCGCCGATGTCAACTGCGACGGCGTGGTGAACACAAGCGACATCGCGATGCTGCAAATGCTGATCGCGGAAGCGGAAGGAGCGGGAGAATGAAACGGTTGCTTTCAACCCTTGCCTGTCTTGGCGCGTTGATTCCATCCGCCCTCGCGAGGACGGTTTCGGCGGGCTCGCTCGTCGCGAATCCGGGCGCGATTGTCTCCGTGCCGGTTGCGGTTGACGACCTCTCCGACGTCGGCGCGGCGCTTCTCGCAATCAACTACGACGCGTCCGTCGTCGTCTGCCTCGGCGTTGACGCGGGCGAGGCCGTAAATGCGAAATCGTTCATCTATACGGATACGGGCGCGGGGCAGGTAGTCCTTTCCGCCTCGTCCTTCGCCGCGCCGTCGGGCGTTGTGGCGCGGGTGCGGTTCTCCGTGCGCGAAGGGACGCAGGGGCTTTATTCGGACGTCACACTCGCGGAGGTCGATCTCGCGGCGACGGACGGCGTGACCGACCTCTCGGCGGCCAATCCGGTCTCCGTCGTGAACGGCATGGTGCGGTCGCTTGCAACGGACGCCGCCGCCGCACGGCTGGAGTCGGCGTTCCGCGTCGCGCCGCAAATATCGCTCGGCTCGCTTGCGCTCGCCGACGGCGACGGACTTGTCGCCGACGCGGACGGTGAGCCGATTCGTGTCGCGGGAGCGGTGACGGCGGTGGGGTCTATCCCCGTCGATGCGCCGCTCGGTGGCTGGCAGACGGGCTCGTATGCGCTCCTCCGGACCCCGACCACGAGCCTCACGTTCGCGCTCGCGGACGCGGCGGACGCGACGATCCGCGCCGTGACGGCGGACGGCCTCACGACCTACTACGCCGACGTGATGGTCGAGGGTTCGGTCGAGATCGTCGCGGAGTCAGGGACGCTTCCGGTGGCGACGCGGGCGCAGGTGAAAAGCCTGCTCGCGGACGAACTTGCCGCGCACGCGGAGGTGACGTCCGTGACGGTGAAGGGCGACGGTGCGCTCGTCGCCGTCGCCGCCGACCTCGGCATCGCGCCGCAGTTTGACGTGCTCGGCACGGTGGCGACGGCGACCTACCAGACGCCGACGCTGGAAATCGTCGCGTTTGAGCCGACGACGGGGCGGGTGCGAATCAAGGTGACGCCGGGCGAGGGAAACGCGATCCGCGCCCCGCTCGCGACGGGGTGCGTCCATGTCTACGGGACGAGCGACCTTTCGCAGAAGATGCGCTACATTTCGGGGACGGCGTTCGACCTGGCGCCGTATCTCAAGGACGCGACGAAGGGCGAGGCCGACTTGACGGTCGCGCTCGGCTCGCACACGTTCATCAAGGTCAAGGTCGAAACCACCATCAAGCAAGAAGGAGAACAGGAATGAAGAAACTCATGATCGCCGCCATCGCGGCAGCGGGACTCGGCGCGGCGTTCGCGGCGGATGAGGGCGAGGCCAACAACTGGCGGCTCTCAATCGGCGGACTCGCCAGGGGATCCATGAAGGCGACGCCCGGCGATCTCGGCGCGACGCGGTGCGAGGCCTACGGAGCCGACCTCGACGTCCAGTATCGCGCGTTCTCGGCGGGCGACTTCAGCCTTTGGGCGGGTGTCGGGGGATCCTACATTCCGAAGCAACGCCTCTGCTCGATGTCGTTCCACGAACTCGACAACAGTGACCCGGAGGTCACGGATGAGACGAACGGACGCGGTTCGATGGACATCGTCACCGGCGAGTTCAGAATGATGCTCGTGCCGGAATATGCCATCACCGAACGGTGGACTCTCGGCGCGCGCGTCGGCGTGGCGTTCGACTGGGTGCGGGCGACGCTCAAAGCCACAACGTGGGGGATGACGGACATCCATGTTGCTGGGACTCCCCAAATTGTTATTCCCTATGGCCCTCATTCCGAGTCCGAGCGCTTCACGGAGTTCGCCACGCAGGCGATTCTCGGCCTTCAGACGACCTACATGTTCACGAACAATCTCGGTCTCTACGCGAACATCGACTACCGCTGTGGCGGGGACGCGAAGTTCTCGAAGGACGGCGAGCAGTGGGCGAAGCTGAATATGGACGGCTGGTGCGCCGGCGTTGGCGTCGTTTTTGCGTTCTAAAGCGTCAGTGTTCACGAAAGCTAGTTGGCGGCTCGGTCGACAGGTATGAATGGATAAACTCCAGTCGCTCTGTCGATCTGGTCGCGTGGCGTCGCGGTTGACGCAGGGGAGCGGAAATGGTAGAATACTTACCGTTTTCGCGTATTGCCGCTCCTTCGCTTGGGCGTGGTCAGACGCGAGCAATGAAAGGATGCCTCAAAATGAAACGACTTTTGATGTCGATGCTTCTCTCGCTGGCGATGCTCCCGCTTTGCGCTGAGCCGACGTGGTCTTACACGAACTGGACAACCACGCAAACTGCCACAACCGCCGAGAACGGCAATTTGGCTCAATCTGCCGCGTTTAGCCTGAATTTTTCGGGGAATAATCCGTCAAGTGCGGTAACCACGCTGAACAATGATTCTGTTCTTGTTGATGGAAGCATGCCCTATAATGAAATGTCCCCGGCAAATTCTTATGCGATTGGCGACAATGCCGTCCTGACGCTTTCCCTGCCTGGATATTGCAATGTCCGTGCCGTTCGTCTCTGGGTGTTCGGCACGGACGGGCGCGTGGGCATCACGGTCAATTCGGTTGAAGGTCGCACGCAGTCTGGGGGGGGGGGGTATACGACCATCTCCTCCTCCTATGACGGCAAGTCAGTTCTGCCGCGTAACTCCGTCAATACGCACACAAAGTCTGCCGGATATTGCTTTGTGTTCGCGAACGGAGATCCCTCTGACTTTGCGACAAGCGTTGACGCTCTTCGCGTTAATTTTGGTACGATGGATAACAACGGCACGGCCGTCCGCGAAATCGAGGTGATTGGCGAAGTCGTCGCGGCGAAGACCTACACGGTGACGTTCCTCGACAAAGCGGGGGCTACGCTCAAGGTTGTGGAAAACGTTGAGCAGGGGGCTTCCGTCGAAGCTCCCGAACCGCCGGAAGTGGACGGCTATGTTTTCGTGAAGTGGGATACGGACTTCTCGACGGTGTTGGAAGACCTTACGATTAGCCCCGTTTACGTCGAACGCGGCATTCCCATCTGGGAGGACGTGGTCTCCTATAATTCCACGACCGTCAATTCGTATCTTTCCGGCGAAATCAACCTGTTTGCGAGGGATGGGGTCGATTGCGAACTGAATCAGGGAACGATTGTGGACGCGGTGAAGGGCTACAATACCAAAGAGTCCCTTGTGAATGGCGCGATTGAGACTCCATCGGCGAAATGCTGCATCGGCACGGGCGGATCGCTGACCTACATGCTTCCCTATGCGCAGGACATCGGGACGCTGGAAATCTACACGAGTTGGGGTGACCACGGACGCGATGGAGCGACAATCACGAGCCTTGAGTATCAGACCGCGAATGCGACGGAGTGGACGAAAGTCAACATAGGCGAGATTTCGTATGGTCTCACCGATGTGGCGTCCGATGCGTCGCGCTACGCCTTCATTGCCACTTGTCCCGACCCGACGTCGCCGCTGATGTCGCAGGCGGTCAAGGTGCGAATCAATTTCGGCAAGATGGACAACAACGGCACGGGCATCGCCGAGGTCTGTGCGCGGCGCTTCATAAAATCGACGTATGCTTGGGAGTCCGAATGGTATGACGCGACGACGGACGTGGAACTCCCCGCCTCGGACAACCTGATGCGGAAGTCGGGCTCGGCACTCAAGATTCTCAGCCAGGGCACTACCACGTATTCGGAGATTACCGATGCGTCCGTCCTGACGGACGGGGTATTGAAAAGCGTGAAGAGCAACAGCGATCTCAACGGGGCGATTTATCCGTTGGGCAACAAGGCGGTGGTCGATTGCGAATTTGACGAGCCGATGGACATCCGCGGGTTGAAACTCTGGACGTCGTTCTTCGAGGATTCGCGTGACGGTATCGCGGTGGATTATCTGGAAATCAAGTTGAAAGGCGAGGATTTCTTCCGCGTCGTGGATACGGTTCCGTCGTTCTCGAATGGAATCAAGGGGACGACCGACCAATCCAAGCCCTACAGGCTCTGGGCGCAGATTGCCGCGCCGACGGGCGAGTTCATGTTCAGCAAGGTGACGGCGCTCCGCATCCATTTCGGCAACCTGGAACTGAATTGCTCGACATTCAGTGAGATTGAGGTCTTCGGCAGTGCGAAGAAGAAGGCCTTCATACTCATCATTCGGTAAGGCGAGGGTTCGCCGTCGATTGCTTGGACGATACGATACGGTTTCGTGTCGTCCGATGCCTTTCAAGTCGTCATCCCATGGCGGCATTTGGTATAATAGTGTCCATGATGCGTGAAGCGAAGCAAATGGGCGCAGCGATGCGAAGTGAGATGAAGGGCATTTTTGCGATTTCTGCGGTTTTCTCTCTTGTTCTTTTTGCCGCGCCGGCGGTGGAAGGTGCGGCGGCGGTTGAGCCGCCGCCGTTCCGTTCGGTCGTTCTCGGGGTCCGGGGGTTTCTCGACGATGAATACGACTTCGCGTTCGAGCGGCTCGGATGGCCGGTGACGAAGTTCTCGCTCGCGAAGGGCGAGGCGGCGGACGATGCCTTTTTCGCCGCACTGAAGGAGGCGGGGCTTCTGCTGATCTGCCCGAACGCGCCCGACTTCCTTTCGCCCCGCGCCGCCGAGTTGAAGGCGTGGATCGAGGAGGGCGGCGTCGTGCTCGCGGGCGGCTTCACCGAGCCGTCATCCGCCGCGTGGCTGAAGGCCATCGGACCCGCATACGCCTGCCCCGAGATCTGGGGCAACCTCGGCTGGTCGACGCCGCGCCAGCGCGAACTCACCCCGCCCGACCCCCTGCGCGTCTTTCCGCGTTCGCTCGCCGAAACCGACCAGGGTCACCACTGGACGAACTTCCAGCGGCTTCCCGCCGGGTCGCCGTGGCGCACCGTTTCGACGCGAATCGCCGCGCATCGAGAGGCGAACGGACACCCGAACGTCATCCGCGCCCGCGTCGGGAAGGGATGGATCATCCTTTCCAATATCCGCACCCCAACCCCCGACTGGATTGAGAACGCCCGCGCACTTGCCGCGCTCGAAAGCCTCGGCCTCACATTCGTCTCGTGCGAGGGACTGTCCGTCGGGCAGGGTGCGGGGCGGCTCGCTCTCACTGTTGCGGGAGGGAAGGACGCAAGGGCGAAGAAACTGTCGCTTTCGCTCGACATTCTGCCACATTCGGGCGCGGACGAAGACCAGGACGGCAAGCCGGATGCGCCGCAGTCGTTCCGCGCCGTCGGGCGTTCTGGTGCCGACGGCAAGACGGCGTTCGCGCTCGATTACTTCAATGCGGCGCGGGGCGAGTGTCGCGTCGTTCTGCGCATCGGCGCGAACGGGAAGTGGGCGACGGTCTTGGATGAGACGCGGCACTTTCCGCGTCTCGTCGAAGTTGCCCCGCCGAATTACCGTGGTATGGTCTCGACGGCGCGACGCACGGCGGATGTGCTGCTCCCGTTCTCGTTCAATCCACTTCGCGAGCGCGTGGAGAACGCACGCCTCGAGGCGACGCTCTTCGCGGTGGACGGCAAGCACGCGGTCTGGCAGAAGACGTTTCGCGGGGCGAAACTGAAGGAGAAAGCACTCGCGGTCGGCTTGCCGCAGACTGCCGCGCCGGGGGAGTATCGGCTTGCGCTGCGCCTCATGCGTCCGAACAGGTCGAAGCCGCTCTTCACGAACGAGGTCGCGTTCGCCATCCGCGCCGCCGCGCCCCATCAGACCTTTGTCGATCAGGATGGGACGCTCCTGCGCGGCGGCAAGCCGTGGTTTCCGCTCGGCATCTATCACGCGGGACCGGACGAGGCGGCGGACTGGATGAAGATGGGCTTCAACAGCCAGCAGTTCTGGAGCTGGGACGCGGGTGGACTCGCCGCGCTTCACAAGGACTGGGGGCTTTCGGTTGTCTTCGAGGGCAAGCATAACAAGGGCGAGGGCGTCGTCGAGGGGCTTATCCGCAAGTATGCGACCGACCCGGCGGTGGCGATGTGGTATCTGTGGGACGAGCCGACGACCGCCGACTTGCCGAGGGTGCGGGCGATGGAGGCGCGGATGCACGGCGATCTCGACCGCCCGACCTTCATTGTCTGCGACCAGGCGACGATCGGCGCGGTGCGGTTCCAGTCGCTCTACGGTGACGTCGTTGCGGTGGACTCGTATCCGATTTCGGTCAAGGACGGCGAAGTCCGCGGCGACGTGATGGAAGTGCCGGCGCGCATCCGCCGTCTGCGCGAGGCGACGGAGGGGCGGCGGCCGGTCGTCGCCGTTCTGCAGGCGTTCGGGTGCGAGCCGAAGCCGCAGTTCCGGTGCATGGCGTATCTCGCGCTCGCGGAAGGCGTGAACGGCGTCTACTGGTATTGCTGGAAGCAGATCGGGGGCGGCAAGATCGGCGAGGGAATCGTCAACAATCCCGACCTTCAGAAGACGCTTGGGCAGATTGTCGGCGAGATGAAAGCCCTCTCGCCCGCGCTACTGGCGGGAGGCGAATCGTTCGAAGTCGAAGGGACGCAGGTGCGCGGACGGGTCTTCGGCGATGCGAAGACGGGGCGCTACCTGCTGCTTGTGAACGGGTCGGGGGAGGCGGCGGAAGTCAAGGCGACGCATCCGTTGCTCGCGAAGCGCCGCGTCGGGAAGACAGTCGTCGGCGCGGCATCCGTCTCGCTCGGAGGCGGCGCCGCGACGGCGTCGCTTCCCGCCTACGCCGCCGTTGTCGTCGAGTTGAAGTAGTGTTCACCCGCCGAAATATGATATAATACGCCAGTTATGAAAAAACTCATGCTTGCATTGTTGTCGGTGGCTGCGGTCGCCGGGTGTTGCTGTTGGTCGGGCGACCGTTGCGCGAAGGCGGTTTCGCCCGACGGACGCAATGAGATCCGTCTCTCGATGGACGACGATTCGCTCGTCTACGAGGTTCTGCGCGATGGCGTGACGGTCGTGGCGAAGACGGAAATCGGGATGAAGGTCGACGGCAGGAAGCTCTTCGACGATGACGACGAGGATGTCAGGATGAAGGTGACGATCGGTTCGCTCGCGGGGTGCGAGGCTGCGCCGATTTACAAGAAGGACAAGGTCTGCCTCGCGGCGAAGACGGCGTTCGCCGACTTCGGCGACTGGGGCGTTGCGCTCATCGCCCGCAACGATGGCGTGGCGTATCGCTTCGAGCTGAAGAAGCCGGGCACGGTGCGCATCGATTGCGAGAAGGCCGAGCTGAACATTCCCGCGAACGCGACGTGCTGGGCGAACCTCACCGGCGGCTTCGGGCAGGAGGGGAGTGTCGCCCGTCGGGTCGCGGCGAAGGACTTGCGGACGTCCGAGACCAGCGACAAGAAGGACTCGCGCGGTGACGCGATGATCTACCTTCCCTTCCTTTACACGACGGGCGGCAAGACCGTCGCGGTGACGGAGTCGGATGTGCGCGACTACCCGATCTGGAATCTGACGCGGACGGACGCGGACATCGATGACGGGGTTGTCGAACTCGAGTCCCTTTTCGCCCGCTGGCCGAAGAAGACGCAGCGCGTCGGCGGCTGGGGCGGTGAGACCGTCGAGAAGGGCGGCCGCTGGGTGAAGATCACCGAGATGGAGGACTACCTCGTGAAGACGGCGGGGACGCGCACGTTCCCGTGGCGCACGTTCATTCTCGCGGACGAGCCGTCGCAACTCTGCGCGGCGGACATCGTGCGCGCGCTCGCGACGCCCGCCGACCCGAAGGTGGACTTCTCGTGGGTGAAGCCCGGCAAGGTCGCCTGGGAGTGGTGGAACTGCTTTGACAACGGCGCGGGCTGCAACACGAAGACCTACGAGCGGTTCATCGACTTCGCCGCGAAGACAGGCGTCGAATACGTCATCATGGACGAGGGCTGGAGCGAGTCGCTGAACATCTGGAAGTTCCACCCGGACGTGGACGTTCCGCACCTCATCGACTACGCCAACAGGAAGGGCGTCGGCATCATCCTCTGGATGGCGTGGGCGCAGATCTACGGCGAGGAGGAGCGCGTCGCGAGCCACTTCGCGAAACTCGGCGCGAAGGGCTTCAAGGTGGACTTCATGGACCGCGGCGACGCGGAGGTCGCCAACTTCCTCGAGAAGTTCGCGGCGGCGTGTGCGAAGGAGAAGATGCTCGTCGATTACCACGGCGTGTATCGTCCGACCGGAATGCAGAAGATGTATCCGAACATCGTCAACTACGAGGGCATCCACGGCCTCGAGCAGATGAAATGGTATGACAGCAACTTCGACATGATGGCGAGCGACGTGCGCTCGTTCTACCTCCGACTGACGGCGGGACCGATGGACTACACGCCCGGTGCGATGCTGAACTATCCCGTGGGCGGGAACTACAGGGGGAACACGGCGGGCAACCATCCCGGCTCGATTGGGACGCGCTGCCGCCAGATGGCGATGATGGCGCTTTACGAAGCCCCATTGCAGATGCTCTGCGACAGCCCGACGAACTACGAGAAGAACATGGAGTGCTTCTCCTTCATGGCGGCGACGCCGGTCGTCTGGAAGGACACGGTCGCGCTCGGCGGAACGCCCGATACGGTTGCGGCGTGTGCGCGTCAGGCGAAGGACGGCTCGTGGTATGCGAGCGGAATCGCCGCGGCGACGGCGCAGGACTTCACGATCGACACCGCGTTCCTCGGCGAAGGCGAGTGGAAGGCGGAGTCGTTCACCGACGCGGCGGATGCCGACAGGGAGCCGACGAAATACGTCCACGCGACGAAGACCGTCAAGGCCGGGGAGAAGATCCCCGTCCACATGGCGCCCGGCGGCGGGTTCGTCGTGCACTTCACGAAGTGAGCATGAAAATCGGCTGTCGCGGCGTTCGCGGAGTATGCGTCGACGAGCAATCTCTTGCCGCGCCGTTTGCGCAAGCACCATCACTTATGCTATAATGTCTGCAAACATCTTTCTGAGGCAAAAAAGATGAATGGAGACATTCTATGAGCGACCGTGACATCGAACCGCTTCTCGCCGCGATGGAGCGGCGGCTGGCGGATGTCACGCTCGCGACGATCAAGAAGACGGAGAAGATGCTGATGATCCTGGCATCGTCCTGTCCGCAAGTCCCGAAGATGAACGAGCTCTACGCGGAACTGGAGACAG
>CAVFWY010000050.1:0-10828 GCA_963626175.1 Gemmiger sp. | reverse complement strand
GCGGCGCAGCCGGAAGTCCTGCTGATGGACGAGCCGACGAGCGCCATCGACCCCGTCGGCACGCTCAAGATCGAGGAACTGATGGATCGTCTGCGCAAGCGGTTCACCATCGTCATCGTCACCCACAACATGCAGCAGGCCTCGCGCATCTCGGACGTCACCGCGTTCTTCTACAAGGGACGCATCGTCGAGGTCGGCCCGACAAAGGAGATTTTCACCAATCCACGAAACAAGCAAACGGAAGACTACGTCTCCGGGAGGTTCGGTTAACATGACAATGAAAGTTCACTTCGAAGAAGCCCTCGCGACCCTCAGGAACGACCTGCGGGACAACGCGGAACGCGCCGAGGCCGCCGTCAAGTCGGCACTCCGCGCACTGGAACGGGAGGACACGGCACTCGCCGACGCCGTTATCGACGGCGACACGGCCATCGACCTCGCCGAGAACGCCATCGAGGAGAAGTGCCTCAACATCCTCGCGCTCTATCAACCCGTCGCGACAGACCTGCGGCGCGTCGTCACCATCCTCAAGACGAACGGACAGATCGAGCGGCTCGGCGACCTCGCGACCAACATCGCCGAGGACGTCATCTACCTCAAGACGGCGGAAATCGTGCGCCACGAGCCGTCCGCCGACAGCCGCGTCACAACGGCCTCCTGAGCCGCAGTTCAAAGCAGCAGCCCGTGGGCTGGTTCTTGCGGACGGAAAGCCCGCCGCCCATCGCCTTCGCGAACTCGTGCGCGGTGCAGAGGCCGATGCCGAAGCCGCCCTTTCCCGTCTGAAGCACCGTTCGGGCGCGGTAGTAGCGGTTGAACGCCCGCCGCATCTGCCGCGCCGTCATGCCAGGGCCTTCGTCTGTCAGCGTGAAGACGACGAATTGGCTTTCCTTCTCAATTTTCGCCCGAACCGCGCCATACGGCGCGGCATACTTGAGGTCGTTGCCAAGGAGATTCCAGAGAATCTGAAGCGTCATCGTTTCGTCGGCACGAACGGGGCAAGCCTCCCCTTCGCCAAAGCCGACAGTCTCGACCGCGATGTCCGCACCGTCGAAGGCATCCCGATAATCCTCCCTGAAGAGCCGATACGCCTCTTCGTATGTCTTCATGAAGTCGAAGGTCGAATCGCTCGGTTCGCGACGCTTTCCGCCGCGCCGGAGGAAGTCCTTGATGTTCTCGACGATGCAGAGCATTCGTTCGACGAGAATTCTCACGCTTTCGTCATCCCTCCCAATCAGGTAGCGAGCCGCCGCGAGTGGCGTCGTGAGGTCGTGCGCCGCCGCCGCGAGAAAGTCGTCGCGCATCTTCGCATAACGCAGAAAGAACCGTGCGCACACGAACGTCATGAGAAGCAGGACGGCGAGCGAAACGGAAATGCCGATGACGAAGATGCGCTCGTAGTCGATTTCCTCAATCTCCTCCACACGAACGCCGCGGACGACTCCCTCGCGTTCAATCCAGACGAGCCGCCCCTGCGACGCATCTGCCACGCCCCACTTCATCCCGTCGATGCGCCCCGTCATTCGCCAGCCCCTCCCCTCACGCGAGCCGACGTAGTCGAGTTCTGCGTCGGCCTTAACAAGGATGTCCTTGGCCATCTGCCGGTATTCCCGCGTGATTGCCGAACGTTCGTTGCGGACAATCCGGGGGACTTCGTTCGTCAGAAAGTAGATGCCGAGTCCGCAGAGAAGAACTGCCGGAAGGCAGATCAGGACGCAATGGATGAAAGGGCGAAGGCCTTTCATGACTCCATCAATCTTGCCGCCCGGGCGAACTCGGCGGAGAGGTCAACCTTGTGCGCACCGTTCACATAGCCACCCGCGACCAAGCCCTCGACGAAGCGGCGGAACTTGTGCGGGCCGGGCTTCAGGTTGTCGAGCGCGAAGACTTCCGCCGCGCCGCACGTGCAGGCCTCGGAGAGCATGCCCGTCGATTCCGCCGTCACGTAAAGCCGCTTCGCCAGCTTGACGAACGCGGGAATCGGATTGAAATGATCCTTGGAGTAGAGAAGTTTGTAGCCCCACGGATACGAATCGACGACCGCCTCGACATCCGAGGGCGTCCGCCGCGAAGTCGTCACCCAGAACTCGACCTTCCGCCCCTCGCGGCGATTCGCCGCGAAGATGTCGTCCAACTGCCGCTTCATCCACGCGGCGGTCATTGTCGAACACTTGTTCGGCCCGCCGACAATCACGGCAACCGCGTCGCCTTCCTCTCCCGTCGCCGGATGCCGCGCACGGAACGCCGCTTCACCCGCCGCGTAGAACGCGGCATCGTTCGCCACGAGATTCGCCGGAATCTCCACCACGTTTGCCGCACGTTGCGGACGGTCGAACGCGGGAGCCATCACGCAGTCAAAGGTCGAAAGGCAATAGCCACGCGGATAGAGCACGACCCCGCACTTGACGCCCAGCCGCCGCGCCACGACTTTCGCCATGTAGAACGTACCAGAGCCCGTGCCGATGACGGCGGCATATTTGCCGCGTTCCGTCGGCAACGTCCCCTTCGACACGCGAAGCAGTCCGCCCGCACGAATCCCCAGGTGGTCGAAGAGATAGGAGAGCGCCTTGGCGAACGCAGACTTGAAATGCACCTCCACGAGGTCGAACTCACACCCGAGCGCACGGGCGAACGCCTTCGACTGGTTCTCGTGTCCCGCCTTTCCGTCGGTCAGAATCAGGACTCTGCCCGTCATTTCGCGACCTCCGCCGATGGTTTCAACTTCAGGTCGGTAATGCGGATTGTCTTGCGGCACTGGCTCTTGAGCAAGTCCTTCACCGCCGCTCGCATCATCCGCTTAGCAGGGCCCATGCCGGCCTTGATCGTGCAGCCCGAAGCCTTGCGATGCCCGCCGCCGCCGAACTTCCCGGCGAGCACGGTCGCGTCCCAGTCGCCGCGCGTGCGTATCGAACAGCGCGTCTCGTGGGTGCGGTCGGGAATCTGGTAGAAGAAGAGCGCAATCTCGTTCCGCGTGACGCAGCGCGGAATCTCGATGATGTCCTCCGCATCCGCCTTTGAACCGCGCACGGATCGGAAGTCGTCCCGCGTCAGCGTCACTTCGGCGACCTTGCGATTCTTCCAGATGTGCAGCGACCGCCACGCGATGCGTTTCAGCTCAATCGTCTTGCGCGAGAAACTTCCGTAGAGGAGGTCGTTGATGTAGGCCGTGCGCACCTTGTGCTTGAGGAGGTCGCCCGCCGCCCGCATCGTGCCCGGCTTCGTCGAATCGTAGGCGAACCGCCCCGAATCGGTAATCATCGCTACCCACAGCGCCTCGGCAATCGTCGAATCGAGTTTCCACTCCATCCACTTCGCGAACCGCCAGACGAGTTCGCCCGCGCTCGACGCCTCGGAATCGACAATGTGCGCCACGCCGAACGAACCGTCGTTCGTCATGTGGTGGTCTATGCAGACGATTGGAAGTTTCTCCGCGAACGGACGCACCTCCGGCGGCAGACGGTCGACGCCCCCGCAGTCCACGGCAATGAACAGGTCGAACTTCTGCCGCTTCAGTTTCCGCACGGGAATCAAGTCCTCGACGCCCGCCAGGAAGCCGGGCTTGCCAAGCGCATTCACGTCCGCCGTGGCGAACGCCTGGTAGCCCGCATTCGTCAAAAGCCGCGCAAGCGCAATCATCGAGCCGAGCGAGTCCCCGTCCGGGCTCAGGTGTCCCGAAATGAGGATGCGCGTCGCCCCTTCAATCTGCTTCCGCACGGCGGCGTAGTCGTCTCTGTTTTCCCGCATTCGTCCGCTCTCTTTCCTCTGCTTGTTCCTTCGTGTTTTCCAACCGCCTTCGGAAGACTGTCAGGCGAGCGCCGCGATGACTTCGGGAAGAAGTTGCTTCTTGCGGGAAAGGATGCCCGGCATGAGCAGCGTGCCGTAGGGACTGCGCCGATAGGGCAGGGCGCGGCGAATGGATTCGGGACCCTGGAAGAGAAGTTCCGAATTGCCGCTCACGGGGTCGGTCACCATCAGCGCCATGAAGTCGAGTCCGTTCGCCCCCATCGCCTTCGTCATCGCGACGGAAAGGTCGTGCAAATAGCCGTGAAAGAGCGCCATGTTCGACTCCTCAATCTGCGCGAGGGAGAACTTGCAGCCACTCTCCTTGTAGGTCTTCGCGTCACTGGCGAGCGCCTGGTCGGCCGTCATGCTCGTCAGCGGCGAGGCGACGGACATGAGACCGTCCATGATATCCTTCGCCGATTCGCCGCAGAGTTTCTCAAGCCACGCGCAAGTGGTGTGGTCGTCGTCCGTCGTCGTCGGCGACTGGAAGAGGAGCGTATCCGAGACGATGCCCGCAATCAGAACCCCCGCCGTCTCGCGCGTCGGACGCAGCCCCGCGCCGCGGAACATCCGCGCCACGAGCGTGCAGGTCGAGCCGACGACATCCGCCGTATACTTGATCGGTTCGCGCGTCGGCGCGAAAGAAATGCGGTGGTGGTCGACGACTTCGATGACGGGAACTTCGTCCAGGCCCGGAATGCCCTGGTCGGTCTCGTTATGATCCACGAGAATCATCCGCACGGGCGGCGGCTCGGCGAACGCGCCTTTCAGCACCGTACCCATGAGCCGCCCCGAATCGTCCACGACCGGGAAGTGGTTGTGGGTGTTGCGCACGGCGGAGAACTTGATGTCGTGCACGGGATCCGTCATGGAGAGGATCTGCGAGCAGCTGTGCAGGGGGGCTTGCGAGACGGGGATCGAAAGGTCGGCCTTGGCGATGAAAAGCCCGAGCAGTTTCGCCGGAGCCAGCATGCCGACGAACTTGCCGTAGGCGTCACGCACGGGCAGGCTCGATTCGCCGCTCGCCTCCAGCTTGCGGAGCGCGTCCTCAAGGCGCATATCCGCCTCGATCATCGGAACGGACGGGTCAATCAGGTTGCGGACGCGCAGGTAGACGTCGCGCCTCACGCGAATCGGAGGCAGACCGAAGTGATCGAACATCCACGCCGCTTTCTCGGGCAGCCGTCCCGCGCAAATGGCCTCCACCTCCTCCATACCCGTGCGGCGGCGCAAGTCCGCCAGCGCATAGGCGCTCGCAACCGAATCGACGTCGGGATTCCTGTGTCCGCAAACGTATGTCTTCATCCGTCCCCTCTTCATCTCTTCATTGCCGCGACCGTTCCGCAAGTCCGCGCAAATAATTGCCGTAGCCCGACTTGCCGTAGGTCTCGGCCTGATGCCGCAACTGTTCGTCGTCAATCCAGCCGTTGTCCCATGCGATCTCTTCGATGCAACTCATCTGCAACCCCTGACGCTCGATAATCGCCCTGACGAAGTTCGTCGCGTCCGCGAGAGACTGGTGCGTCCCCGTGTCGAGCCACGCATAGCCGCGCCCCATCGTCCTCACCGAGAGCCGTCCATCGGCGAGATAGGCGCGGTTGACATCGGTAATCTCGTATTCGCCGCGTGCGGACGGCTTCAGTTTCGCGGCGATTTCCACCACGTCGTTCGGATAGTAGTAAAGCCCCACGACCGCATAGTTCGACTTCGGATTCGCGGGCTTCTCCTCGAGCGAAATGGCGCGGCCGTCCGCGTCGAACTCGACGACCCCATACCGCTCGGGGTCAGCCACCCGATAGCCGAAGACGGTCGGCGCGGCGGAGGCGTTCGCCTCCCTGAGCATGCGCGGCAGTTCCGCCCCGTAGAAGATGTTGTCGCCCAGCACGAGGCAGACATCGTCATTGTCGATGAATTCACGTCCGAGCACGAACGCCTGGGCGAGACCGTTCGGCTTCTCCTGAACCTTGTAGGAGAACTTCATGCCGAGCGCGGAGCCGTCGCCCAGCAACCGCCGGAACATCGGCAAGTCCGTCGGCGTCGAAATGATCAAAACCTCCCGGATGCCCGACAGCATCAGCGTCGAGAGCGGATAGTAGATCATCGGCTTGTCGTAGACGGGCAGAAGCTGCTTGGAAACGACGAACGTCAGCGGATGCAACCGCGTGCCCGCCCCCCCGGCAAGAATGATTCCCTTTCTCATGCCTGTTCTCCTTTCACTGTCCGAGAGCCAGACGCTCCGCAAGGCGTTCGGGCAAGCCCGCGCGGCGGATGCGCTCCTGTGCGGCGGCGACGTCGTATTCAAGCCGATGGAAGCGCACCGTCCGCTTCGCCGGATCGTAGGTGACATACGCCGCGCGCGGGTCGCCGTCCCTCGGCTGGCCGACCGAGCCGACGTTGATAAAATACTTCCGCCCGATCGGCAGCGTGAAGTCCTGCGGGTCGATTCGGTAGATGCCGTCCATCTGCTTCTCGAAGATCATCGGGCAGTGAGTATGCCCGTAGAAGCAGAGCGGCGTCTTCTGACAGATAAAGTTCGACTCCGCCTGAAGATGGTCAAACACGTAGCCGAAACTCTCCGGACTGTCCATCGTCGCGTGGACGATCGAGATGCCCATCGCCGTCTTGACGAACGGCAGATTCCGAAGCCAGAGGATCTCCTCGGGCGAGAGCTGCCTGCGCGTCCACTCGACAACCGTCGCCGCATTCGGACTGAAGTCGTCAAGGTTCTGCCGCGACGAGACGTAGTGGTCGTGATTGCCCTTCACCACGGGACAACCCAGTTCGCGGACAATCGCCATGCACTCGTGCGGGCAGGCGTTGTAGCCGACCACGTCGCCCGTGCAGAGGAAGTCCGTCACCCCTTCGCGGCGGCAGTCATCCAGGACGACCCGAAGGGCGTCGAGATTGGCGTGAATGTCACCGAGTATGGCGAAGAGGCGCGGTTGCATACGGATTCAGTCCTCCCTATTTGAGAAAAGCCGAGGCGAGCTGAAGATCCTCGACCGTGGTGATCTTGAAATTGGGGCGGCGGTTCTCGTAGACCTTCACGGGCTGACCGATGAGCTCGACCGCCTGACAGTCATCCGAGACCTCCTTCTTCGGCTCGAGGGCCTTGTAGGCGTCGCGCAAGACCTTGACCTGAAACGCCTGTGGGGTCTGCACGCTCCAGAGGCGGCTGCGGTCTTCCGTCGCCGAGACGGTCGACCCCTTCTCGATGCGCTTGATCGTGTCGATTACGCGGCGACCGACCGTTACCGCCGGGGCGCGCTTCACGAGTTTGACGACCTCGCCAATCACGTCGGAGGTGATGCAGGGCCGCGCCCCGTCGTGCACAACCACGAAGCGCGTATCGACATCGCACGCGGCAAGCCCCGCCTGAACCGAATCCTGCCGACGGTTGCCGCCCGCGACAATCGCCTGCAGCTTCGAGATGCCGAACATCCGCACGACGGCCTTCGCCGCAATCTGCTGATCCTTGCGGACGACCAACACGATGCGGTCAATCTCGGGGCACCGCTCGAACGCGAGCAGGCTCCACGCCACGACGGGCTTATTCACGAGCGAGAGGAACGCCTTGTCCGTTCCCGCGCCCATGCGTTCCGACTTGCCAGCCGCCACAATGATTGCACTTGTCATATGAGACTCCTTCCACAGCACTTCTTGTATTTCTTTCCCGACCCGCACGGACAGAGATCGTTGCGCCCGACGGGCTTCCCGCTCTCGTGGGAAGCCGCCGTCGCCGTGCGCGCCATCGCATTCCGCCCGGCGGAGGACATCATCGACGCGAAGACGTCGGCAACCGTCCGAACGGGCGCGGCGGAGGAATTCGCGGCGGTAGGGGCGTCGTCCGTCGGCGCATCCGCGCCGGCGACTTCCGCCGCGTTCGTCACGACCCGCGCCGGCCGTCCGCCCATCGCCGCGAGCGCGCGCTGCATGCGCATCGCCGTCGCGCTCCTGAACTCCGCCGACACGACCTTCGACTTCACGGTCGTCATCAGCGTCTCGAACATGTAGAACGCCTCCTTCTTGTATTCGACCAGCGGGTCGCGCTGACCGTAGGCGCGGAGGTTCACGCCCTGCCGGAGGTCGTCCATCGCCCGCAGGTAGTCCTGCCACTCGCGGTCGATGACCTGAAGGAAAACGCCGCGCTCCATGAACGGCAGCACCGCCGGATCCTCGCTCGCGCACTTCGCCTCGTAGGCCTCCTCCACGCGCTTCATCACGAGTTCGCCCGCCTTCTGCGGCTCGCCCACGAGCGGTCGCATCTCCTCCTCCGTCACGGTGACGGGGAAGGTGACCCCGAGCCAGTTCATGAAGTCGTCAAGGCTCGCGTCCTTCTCGCTGAAGAGATAGCGTTCCGCCTGTGTCATCACAAGGTCGTTCATCACGTCGAGGACGAGGTTGTGCACCTCCTCCGGCGTTCCCTTCAGGACGCGTCCGCGCAATTCATAGACGATTGACCGCTGGCGGTTCATCACGTCGTCGTATTCGAGCGTCCGCTTGCGCACGGCGAAGTGCTGCTGCTCGACGCGCCGCTGGGCGGTCTCGACGGACTTGTTCAGCCAGCGGTGCTCCATCACCTCGCCTTCCTTCAAACCGAGCCGCTGCATGATGCCCGACAGTTTCTGTGAACCGAAGAGCCGCATCAGCGAATCTTCAAGAGAGATGAAGAACTGGCTCGAACCGGGGTCGCCCTGACGCGAACAGCGGCCGCGCAACTGGCGGTCGATTCGCCGCGACTCGTGGCGTTCCGAGCCGATGACGTGCAGGCCGCCGAGGTCGGTCACGCCCTCGCCGAGCTTGATGTCCGTTCCGCGCCCCGCCATGTTCGTCGCAATCGTCACCGCACCACGCATGCCGGCGAGCGAGACGATCTCCGCCTCGCGGGCGTGGTTCTTCGCGTTCAGCACCTCGTGCGGAATGCGCGCAATCTTCAGCATCCGCGACAGGATTTCGGAAGTGTCGACCGTCACCGTGCCGAGCAGCACGGGCTGCCCCTTCTCGTGCCGCTTCGCCACGTCGGCGATGATCGCCTTGAACTTCTCGCGCTGGGTGCGGTAAATCTGGTCGTTGCCGTCGATTCGGCGCACCGGCTTGTTCGTCGGAATCGCCACCACGTCAAGCTTGTAGATGTCCTTGAACTCCCGCGCCTCGGTCTCCGCCGTGCCGGTCATGCCGGAGAGTTTCCTGTAAAGGCGGAAGTAGTTCTGGATTGTAATCGTCGCGAGCGTCTGGGACTCCTTCTCGATCTCCACGCCCTCCTTCGCCTCGACCGCCTGATGCAGACCGTCCGACCATCGGCGGCCGGGCAGGACGCGCCCCGTGAACTCGTCCACGATGTAGACGTGGTTGTCCTGCACGACGTAATCGACATCCTTCTCGTAGAGGCAGTAGGCGCGAAGCAACTGGTCGACGACGTGGACGCGCTCACTCTTCTCCATGAACGCCGACTGTGTGTCGCGGCGGCGTTCGAGCCGCTCGGCATCCGAAAGCGCCGCGTCGCCGTCGATTGCACTCATCTGCGCGGCGAGGTCGGGCAGGACGAACAGCGTCGGGTCGGACGGACAGATCTTTTCGCACCCCTTGTCCGTCAGCGCGACTTCGCGCGTCCGCTCGTCAATCGTGAAGTAGAGTTCGCCCTTCAGCGTCTGCGCGTGCTCCTTGTACATCTCGGAGAGCATCTGCATCTCCACGTCCTCGTGCAGCTTCCGCGCCGCCGGGTCCTCCAGCATGTGCATGAGCTGCTTGTGCTTCGGCATTGAGTGGTAGACCTGGTAGATCCTGTCCTTCGCCTTCTGGATGTCGCCGCTCTCAAGCGCCTTCTTCGCCTCCTGAATGAGGTCGTTGCACATCGACGTCTGAACGCGCACAATCGCCGACACGAGCGGGTTGATTTCCTGATAGACGTGGCTCGTGGACATCGTCGCCGGACCCGAAATGATCAGCGGCGTCCGCGCCTCGTCAATGAGAATCGAGTCCACTTCGTCCACGATTGCGAAATTATGCCCGTTCTGCACGACCTGTTCGGGGCTTTGCGCCATGCCGTTGTCGCGCAGGTAATCGAAGCCGAACTCCGAATTCGTGCCGTAGGTGATGTCACAGGCGTATTGGGCGCGGCGTTCCTCGGAATCCATCGAGTTCTGAATGCACCCGACCGTCAGGCCGAGGTAGCGGTAGAGATGCCCCATCCACGAGGAGTCGCGCTTCGCGAGATAGTCGTTCACCGTCACGAGCTGCACGTTCTTGCCCGCGAGGGCGTTCAGGTAGAGCGGGAACGTCGCGACCAGCGTCTTGCCCTCGCCCGTCTGCATCTGGGCGATCTTCCCCTGGTGCAGCACGATGCCGCCGATGAGCTGCACGTCGAACGGAATCATGTTCCACGTCAGCGTGTGACCGCAGACCTCTTCCGTCGTGCCGACGAGATGGCGACAAGCGTTCTTCACGAGCGCATATGCCTCGGGCAGAATCGAGTCAAGGGACTCGCCCTTCTGGACGCGCTGACGGAACGCTTCCGTCATCTTCGGATAGTCCTCGTCGGTAAAGCCCTTCGCCTGATATTCCTCTTCGATTCGGTTGATTTCACGAACGACCGGCCACAACTTCTTCAGTTCGCGGTCGTTCTTCGTTCCTAACAGACATTTCAACAGATTCATACGCACATATTATACCAAAAAAAGAGACACGACGGCGGTGAGGGCGGGTATTGCCCGATCCGTCGCTGCGCGGCCTTTTCAGGCAGGATTAATGCGTCAAAACCCTCGCACTCTTTGCGTTGAAAACAGGCGAACCAGCCCCGACCGCGCCGTCTACTGAATCTTCTCGACCTTGCCGTCGACGAACTGCCGCGTCGTGGAGTCGAAGCTGAGCCCAAAGGCGTAGATCGGCAGACCCCGCGCCCTGAAAGGCTCGGCGTAGCCGCGTTCATGAATCTGCTTCAGCCCCTCGTCCGCCGACTTATCGACCTTCAACTCGAAGATGTAGATTCCGCACGGATGCTCCGCGATGAGGTCGCTCCGCCCCTGCGTCTGCACGGCTTCGGGGTCGTAGC
>CAVFWY010000049.1:0-11021 GCA_963626175.1 Gemmiger sp. | reverse complement strand
ACGGTCACGCTTTCTGGCGGCGCGGCCGCCCTTGATGTTTGCCATATCTTCTTATTCTCCTATTTCGGATGTTTGAGCGCATATTATACTCTTTTTTGCGTATCAAAATCAAGTCCCGCAAACCGACACCCATAAGAGGTTTGCGCGGCCGCCCAATTCCAATCGCTGCGGCGATTCGGTCGGGTGTCGCCCGATCCGTCGCTGCGCGGCTCTTTCAGACAGAATTGACAGAATTTTGCGCGGGCATTCCCCGTTGCCAAGGCGCTTGGCCTAAACGACTTTTGCCCCAAAGGTCAGTGACGTTTACCCCAAAGGTCAGTTACCTTTGCCCCAAAGGTCAGTTACCTTTGCCTCAAAGGTAGGTTATAAATCCCAAATTTTGCAATTGAATCGTTCTACAACTCTATACCTCTCCACGGATTTCCCCTCTCCCGATTCTCCCGATCACCACGGCTAAAGCCATTTCTGACCTAAATTCGCGAAAATTCGTGAAATCCGTGATGAATTGTGATCAGTCGAAGTCGAGAATCGAAGTCGAACAGTGGAATGATGCGCATCACAGGGGGTAGTTGATGCGCATCACCGAGGGTGCTTGATGCGCATCAGAGGGGGTGGTTGATGCGCATCAAAGGGGGTAGTTGATGCGCATCAACAGGGGGTCGTGATGCGCATCTCCAAGAAACTGTGATGCGCACCACGGATTTCATGGATGAACACGGCTTAGCGTAAAATTTGGTATACTATGTCGCGTTTTTCAATCTCTCACAAGGTACTGAGATGCAGTCAAGAAAATTGGTTGTTGCCGACGCACCGCGCATCATCAAAGTGATGATTTTCGCCGGTTTTTCGCTTCTTTTGCCGACTATTCAAGCGACGGAGAGTCCTGCGATGCTTGATTCGGTGGTCGTCTGGGGCGAGCGGCTTCGGATTGGCGACGCACAGGCGGACGATTCGCTCTGGCGCGGCGCACCGCCTGCCCTGAGCGTCCGTGGGCAGAGCGAGGCGGGTGCGCTCGCCGACCTGAGCATCAACGGCTCGGCCTTTTCCGAAGCTGGGGTCATCTTCAACGGCGCGGCAGTTCGCAATGCGCAGACCGAACACTTCAACGGCGACTTGTCATGTCCGTCGGACTGGCTGGAAACGCCGCAGGTTCTGACGGGGCTTGGTCTTTACCGCGCCAATGCGGGGCATCCGGCGGGTTCGCTCGAGGCTCGGATGGCCCCCGTCGCGGAACGCGGCGGAAAGGCGACGCTTGGCGTCGGCACGGACGGGCTTTACTTCCTGCGGGCGAACGATCGCGAAACGTTCGCCATCACCGATTCCGTGCGCGGCTGGGTCGGGGCGTTCGTCGAGGCGGCGCACGCCGATCGCATCGACGGCTACGAAGACAACGACCTCGACCGCTTCGCCGTCGGCGGACGGTTCGGCATGGCGGCGGAGAACTGGACGTTCGATTCGCTTGTCGCCTACCGCTGGCGTGACTTCGGCTGCCGAGGGGCGTATGGCTACGATGCGCGACCCGCATGGGAGGCGAACAAGTCGGGGCTGCTCTCGCTGGACTGGATTTATGACGCGGGCGACGACCAGAAGAGCGAAATATCCGTCCTCTGGTCACGCGCCCACGACGTTTACCGACTGGACGAGCACGACCCCGACTACTACGAAAACAAGCATCTGGCGGACGAAATCGTGCTTCATGCGACAACGCGGCGACATCTGACGGACTGGCTGTTCGTCGATTTGCGCGGCGATACGGAGTTCGAAGTCTACGATACCCGCCGCCACCACGACTACACGGGGCGTTCTCCCTACACGAAGAGGAGCCGCTACAACCGCGTCCACGGGTCTTATGCGATGCTGCCAGGCGTGAAGGTCGACCGCTGGGAGTTCGCGGTCGGGGCTTCCGCCGAGTTCTACAGTGCGTTCAGTTCGGAGTGCAATCCCGCCGCCGGCATCGCCTATTACTTGGACGAGCAGGAGCAGAGCAAAATTGAAGTTTCCTACCGCGAAGCGACGCGAATGCCCAGTTATACGGAGCTGACCTACGAAAGCCCCACGACAATCGGAAGCTACGACCTGCCGCTTTCTCACACCCGCACGCTCGCGCTCGACCTCACCTACAAGCCGACGACCGCCGATGCGACGGTCGAGCGGGTGCGCGGCGGTGCATTCCTTTCGCGTAGCGAACGCCTGACGGACTGGCTGAAGTTCGCCCCGAACGGACGCTGGACGGCGACCGCGCTCGACCCCGTGACGTTCTTCGGCTTTTCGGGCGAGACGGTCATTCGGGTGACGGACTCGTTCAAGCTGATGGCGGACGGCGCGGTAATCGTGAAGGAAACCGACACCGACTACTACTCGTCGCGCTACGTGATGGACTACCCCATCGCGGCGTTCGCCGTCGAGGCACGGTATGACATCACGGACTACTGGCGCATTTCGTATCGCCAGGGCGTGGAAGCGTGGAAGTCTAACCCCGTGCGGGACGGGTCGGACGTGCGCAATGTCTCGCGCCTTGAGACGGAGTTCAAACTGCCGTTCTGCCGCGACCTCTCGTTCGCGCTCGGCATGGCGGACATCTTCGACCAGGCGTTCGAAGTCGTGCCGGGGCAGAAGGCGCGCGGCTTCACGGGCTACCTCTCCGCCACCTACAGCTGGTAAGCCACGCATCGGGGATGCGCGGCACTCTCAGGTCGCGGGAGTGCCGGCGCCGGCGGACGCGGTCGGGGAGAGCACGCCGCCATTCGTTCCCGGTTCGCCCGCAAAGAGAATCATTCCTTCGGAAACCCCGACGGACATCTTGCGCGGAGCCAGGTTCGCGACGAACACGACTTCCCTCCCGACGAGTTTCTCCGGTTCGGGATACGCCCCGCGAATGCCCGAGAAGATCGTCCGCTTGCCGAGCGACCCCGCGTCCAGGACGAACTTGAGGAGTTTCGAGCTTTTCGGCACGATTTCGCAACTTTCGACCGTGCCGACGCGAAGATCGAGTTTCTCGAAGTCGGGGAACGCGACTTCCGCCTTGAGAGCAGGTGCGGCGGGGGCTGGCTTCGCCTTGTTCTTCGAGGCGCGGGATTCGTGGGCGACTTCGCCCGAATCGGCGGGCTTCACCGTCGCGGCGGCGACCATCGCCTCGACCTGTTTCGAGTCGATGCGGCTGGCGAGATATTCGTATTCGCCAAGGGCGCAGTTTTCACGCGCCGTCCGCGTCGAATCCCACGTCCATTCCGTTTCGCCGAACAGTTTCATCGCCTTGTCGGCATAGACGGGGAGAATCGGCTTCAGGTAGATGGCGATGATGCGGAAGGCGTTCAGCGCGGAAGTCAGGGTCGTGCGCGTCGTTTCCGCGTCAGTCTTGACGGTCTTCCACGGTTCGCGGCGGTCGAAATACTCGTTCGCCGCGTCCGCCAGGCGGCAGATTTCGACAACCGCCTGGTTGAAGCGGCGGTCTTCATAGAGCTTCGCAATCGTCTCGCCCGCCTCGCGGCACTTCTCCACGAGGGCGCGCCCCTCGTCATCCATCGCACCGAGCTGTCCGCCCAGTTTCTTCTGCAGCATCTGTCCGCCGCGCGAGGCGATGTTCGTGATCTTGCCGACGAGGTCGGAATTGACGCGCTGCACGAAGTCGGTGAGGTTGAGATCCATGTCGTCCGTCGTGCCGCCGAGTTTCGCCGCGTAGTAGTAGCGCAGGGCCTCCGGCGGCAGGTGGTCGAGGTAGGTGCGGGCGTTCACGAACGTGCCCTTCGACTTCGACATCTTCTCGCCGTTCACGGTCAGGAAGCCGTGCACGAAGACCTTGTTCGGGCCCTTGAAGCCCGCCGCATGGAGCATTCCCGGCCAGAAGAGGCAATGGAAGCGGATGATGTCCTTGCCGATGAAATGGTAGAGTTCCGCCTCGGGGTCGTTCCAGAGGTCGCCCTTTCCGTGCGCCGCGCACCAGTTCTTCAGACTCGCGATGTAGCCGATCGGCGCATCGACCCAGACGTAGAAGAACTTGTCCCTGTAGCCGGGGATCTCGAAGCCGAAGTAGGGCGCGTCACGCGAAATGCACCAGCCGCGCAGCGGCTCCTTGAACCACTCGAGCAACTTGTTCGAGACGTCGCTCGTCGTGTGTTCGGGAATCCACTTCTCAAGGTAGTCGTGCTGCGGCTCGAGTTCGAAGTAGAGATGCTCGGAATCCTTCACCACGGGCGTTCCGCCGCACGTCGTACAGACGGGATGCCCGAGTTCCTCCGCACCGTAGGTCGAACCGCACTTGTCGCAGCTGTCGCCATACTGGCCTTCCGCCCCGCACTTCGGACACGTTCCCTTCACGAACCGATCCGGCAGGAACATCTTGCAGTGTTCGCAGTAGAGCTGGGGCGTCGTCTTCTTCGTGATCGCGCCGCTCTTTTCCATCGCCGCGTAGAACCGTTCCGAAAGTTCGCGGTTTTCGGGCGAATTCGTCGTATAGTAGTTGTCGAAGGCGACCTGGAAGTCGGTGAAGTCCTTCAGGTGGGTCTCGTGGCTGCGGGCAATCAGCTGTTCGGGGGTGATGCCCTCCTTGCGGGCGCGAATCATGATGGGCGTGCCGTGGGTGTCGTCGGCGCAGACGTAAACGCAGGCATTCCCGCGCAACTTCTGGTAGCGCACCCAAAAGTCGGTCTGTATGTATTCGACGAGATGCCCCAGATGAATGTCCCCGTTCGCATACGGCAACGCACTCGTGACAACGATCTTTCTCTTCTTTTCAGCCATAGAATTCCTCTTCCGCAATATTATACCATAAGCCGCCGCCCGATCCGTCACCCCTTGAAGTCGAGAAGATGCCCGAGGAGGGAACGGACGCCGCGATAGTAGAAGGTGAAGTCGAAGAGCGTCCGCGTCGTCGTGAGGCGGTGGAAGAGCGCGCGCGGCTGAAGGAAGCCGCGATAGACGGCGCGAATCGCGCCCTTGATCTCCTCTTCGCTCGCAAGCGGCGTCTTCGTGATGGCGCGGCGCATGTCGTATTCGTCCCAGTCGAGCGTCGTCAGGCCGTCCTTCGCCTTCAGTTCACGGAAGAGCGGCGTTCCGGGATAGGGAATCGTCAGTGTGCACTGCAGGGTCGAGGCGTGACCGTTCGCGAGCAGCTTCCGCGCAAGGCGCACGGTGTTCGCGATTTCCGCCGGGCCTTCCCACGCATGGCCGAACATGAACGTCAGGTGCACGTCCAGCCCCGCTTCCGACGCCCACTTCGCCCCCTGCTCCACATCCTCGACCCTCAGCGCCTTGACGAAGCGGTCGAGCGTCGCCTGGTTCGCCGATTCCACGCCGAACAGGACGAGGCGGAAGCCCGCCTTGCGCATGAGCCGGTAGTCCTCCGCCGTCAGTCGCCCGAAGCGCATGTTGCAGTCGATGCGCACCTTCTTCGGAAGTCCGCGGCGAATCATCTCGTTGCAGAACGTCTTCAGCCATTCGCCGACGGGGAAGGAGCCGGAATCGTCCATAACCTCCTTCACGCCGTATTTCGTCACCAGCATCTCGATTTCATCGACGACATCGAGCGGACGGCGCGTGCGGTAGGTCGGATAGAGCGTCGTCCAACTGCAGAAGGTGCATTTCGCGTGCCAGCAGTCGCGCCCCGCCATGACGTAGGTTCCCGGCGTCCGGCGGAAGTTGCCGTTCTTCGTCGCGTAGAGTTCCCAGTGCACGAGGTCGCGGTCAATCCACGGCGCGGCATTGAGGTCGTGGTCAAGCCGAAACCGACCCGTGTTCTTCACCTCGCCGTTCTCGCGATACCAGATGCCCGCCTCGAACTTCGCCGCGTCGCCGTCCGCTTCGACGAGGTTCTTCAAGAGGAAGTCCCAGTCGCCGCCCGTCAGGACGTAATCGACGGGACACATCGCCATCGACTCTTCCGGCATCGCCGTGACGTGGTCGCCGACGAGCACCGTCTTCACGCGACCATCTCCCTGCGCGGCGGAACAATCCGCAATCCACTTCCAGTGCCGCTTGACGACGGGCGTCTTCGTCTCGAGGACGACATAGTCCGGCTTGAACGCGGCGAGCCGCGCGGCGAATTCCGCGTCCGTCAGTTCCGCCGCGATGCCGTCGAGGAAGAGAACCTCATGTCCCGACTTCTTCAGCATCGTCGCCGCCGTCGCCGGCACGACGGGGAAGATGTAGGTCGGACGCGAAAACCACTGGAACTGGCGGTTCTGCGTGAGAAGCGCAACGCCTTTCTCGCTCTTCAGCGGCGGATAGCAGATGGCGACGCGCATTCTTACCACTTGTAGCCGAGACCGACGATGTAGCGAAGGTCGCTCTTCTTCCGGTCTTCGCTCGGCTTCGAGTTATAGTCCCACTCGATCTTCGCCAGCAGGTCGATGTTCCAGAAGAGCATCGTCGTGAAGCCGACGTCGGACTTGATGAGGTAGATCGTCCAGTCGTCCACCTCGGGCAGATACTCGAAGTTGTGGAAGAACTCAAGCCCGGCCGTCCATTTCGGCGAATAGTTCAGGTGGTGCGCGTAGCGAAGCGTCGCATAGTCGTCGGCGCGGTCGGGATCGGGGTTCTCATACTTGTCGTTCACCCACGCCGCGCCGAGTTCCTGGTTGAAACTCCACTTGCCGGTCGTCTCGAAGTCGTATTTCTCCAGCCACTGGTAGCCGAGACCCGCGCCAATGCGAACGCGGCGATCCAGCCCCGCAATCGCATCGCGCTCGTATCGCGCATTGAGGTAGGAATAGAGTTTCGTCAGCCAGAAGTGGTCATACTGTCCCTCGGCCTCGATGCGGTCCTTGGACTTCTCCCAGTCGTCCTTCGACGTGCCGGTCTTCGAGTAGTAGTAGCCGAAGTCGGCGTTCACCCGATCCTGCTCCCAGCGGCGGTTCACGTTCGCAATCACGCTCGCGGAATTGCCGTAGGTGTTGCCGCGGTCGGCCTGGAACGCCGCGTTCACCGAGCCGTGCCACGTCTCGGCCGCCGGGTCGATTTCCTTCACGAGCGACATGTCGAGCGGCTTGCCGTCGGCGACGTATGCCCCCTTGTCGACCGCGAGGGGCAGCGTCTCGGCGTGTCCGTCCTGGAACTTGACGACGTGCGAGCCCGCATTCGCGAGGCTGACGATGTTCTCGAGCTTGATCTCGATCTCGCCGAGGTCGTCCGACACGAACTTGAGTACGCCGTTCTTCGCCGCGCCCGCCGTACCGGTGAGAAACGAGCCGGACTTGAGCTCGACCCTGTCCGCAAATGCCGCGCCCGCGAGGGCGACCAACGAAACGATGAGTAGTCTTTTCACAGATTCTCCATTTATTTTTCAGGTTGCCTGTTCCATTCAGGGTCTTTCCTGAACGGATTTAAATCGCCGAAGCTGAAGCCGCCGCCGGTCGGTTGCGTCTGGAGCGGGTCTTTCGCCTGTTCCTCAAGCGGCCGCATGTCGAGGGACTCGATGCCCTCCATATTCTTTTCGGGGCGGTCGCCCGGCTCGAGTTTCTGTCCCTTCGTATACTGGCGACCGAGCACGGCGTTCTTCGGCAGACCCACATCGGCGGCGACCGAATGGGGATTGACGAGCCCGACCGTGACGAAGACGATGATCTCCTTCTGCTTCTTCACGCGCACCATCGAACCGAAAAGCCGCGGCCCGATCCACGGGATGTCGCGCAGGAGCGGAATGCCGTTGTCGATCTGCTCCTCCTCCGTCACCGAGAGCCCGCCGATCACCGCCGTCGTTCCGCTCGCGAGGTTGAACTCGCTGATGAGACGCTGAACGCTGATGACGGGATACTTCGCCGAAATCGTGCCGCTCGAATCGGAATCGTCGCTCGTGCCCGTCTCGACCCAGCTGTCGAGCGAGGAAATCGTCGGCACGATCGAAACGTTGATGAGTCCGTTCGTCGAGATGCGCGGCGTGACCTCGAGCGAAATGCCCCACGAGAAGAACGCCTCCTTCGCGAACATGAACTTGTCTTCGCCGGGAATCGCCTCCATGTTCGACGCGATGTCGAGCGACGTCGAGCCGCTCGCGTCCGTTCGCTTCGCCGAGACCTTCACGTTCGGATACTTCTTTGTCATGTCAACCATCGCCTTCTTTCCGGAGGAGACGATGATCTTCGGGTTGGAGAACGTTTTCGTATCTTCGGTCGCGTCGAGTGCGCGGAGGGTGAGCGCCATCTGCGAGAAGTTCAGCGTGCCGTTGAAGTAGGAAATCGACGCGTCCTCGCCATTCTTGCCGTTGATTGTGTATTCCTCCTTAACCGACTGCCCTGTCGTCGAACGGGTGTAGCCCTCGACACCGGAGCCGACGTTATACTGCTGAAGCCCGCCGCCGATGTTGAGTGAGCCGGTCATGCCGTCGAGCATCGACCAGTCGATGCCGACCTTGTGCGAGGCGGTGTTGCCGAGTTCGACGAAACGCGCCTCGATGTAGACCTGCTGCGATTCGACGTCGAGTTCGGCAACGGCCTTTTCACAGGCGTCGAGGATGAAACGCGGCGCGGTGACCATCACGGAGTTCGGTTCGGGGAAGGCAACCGCCATCTTCGAGACCTTCCATTCCTCGCCGAAGTCGCCGCTCCACATCGCGTTCAGGTTCTCCGCCACTTCAGTCGCGGAAGCATAGTCCAGCCGAAAGACCCGCGTCTCGATCCGCCGCATCGTCTCCTTGCGCTCGGCCTTCGCCTGCTCCGCGTCGGCCTTCGCGTCGGTTTTCGCCGTCGTCGCCGCCGCGGCATCCTTCGCGGCCTTCTCGACGGCGTCCTTCACCGCCGCCTCGACCGTCTCCTTCGCCGCCTTCTCCGCCGCCGCCTTCACGCTCTCCGTCACCGTGCGCTCCGCCACCTCCGTCGCCGTGCGCTCCGCCACGATCTGCGCCGCGCGCAGCGTCTCCCCGCTCTCCATCGCGGCACGGACGGGGAGCGCGAGAATGGCGACGACAACTGAAGAAGTGGCAAGGATAATTCGGTTCATGACAAATCAGCCCTTGAAGATGAAGAACTTGCGGACGACGAAGTTCAGGAGGAACGAGACGGCGATTTCGATGGCGACGGCCAGCGTAGTCATCAGCCCGGCGTAGCGGATCATCAGCGCCGAGAGGCCGAGCGCAATGAACGTCGCGACGGTCGCCGTGCCGAAGAACATCGCGAACTCCACGTACCACGGGAACTTCCCGGCGCGGAAGACGAAGCGGCGGTTCATCAGCCAGCAGAAGACGTTCGCGAATACGAACCCGCTCGCCGTGCAGATTACGAAGCGGACGGCCCGCACCTCGTCCGACACGAATGCGGAGGGAAAGCCGAGATACCTCACCGCCCAGTCGTCGGGCGTGAGACACGCAAGGCAGGTCGTCCCCAGCAGGTAGAAGCCCGCCGTCTGCACGAGTGTCGCCGCGACGCCGACGCCGCCGTATTTGACGATTTGCCAGAAGGGCCCGGCAGAGGGCGACAGAATTCTCTTCAGTGCGTTAGACATTCAATTGCGCGTCGCTGCGACGCCCGTCAATCGTTCCGAGTTTTTCGAGGTCGACATCCACGATGCCGAGCGGCTTCGCGGTCTTCCACCCGCCGCACGTGAAGTCGGGCACGTCCTGCGAAGCGCCGCGATTGGTCGCCGAACGCTCGGTGAGCTCCGCGAGCGAACAGCTCGTCGCAAGGTCGTAGACGTCCATGTCGAGCGGCAGGCCGTTCTGCAGACAGTAGCAGAGGCGCAAGTCCATCAGGAAGTCCATGCCGCCGTGGCCGCCGACCTTCTTCGCGAGTTCGCCCGCCTTCTTCCAGAGCGGATGCCTGTAGGTCTCGCGGATTTCCTCCGCACGCTTCTCGTCGAACCATGCGTGCGCCGATGCGCCCGGCTTTTCCGCGAGCGCGATGCGGAACGGATAGTCGTTCAGGATTCCCTGCGTGCCCGAAACGAGGTTGATGCGCGAATAGGGACGCGCACTCGTGACGTCGTGCTGAACCATGATCGTCTTGCCGTTCACCGTGCGGATGACGGTCGTGTTCATGTCGCCGAGCCGGGGATGAAGCCGCGCCTGCCAGCTGTCGTCGCCGAACTTCGCCCGCGCATACGCATCCATCCCGATCTGCCGCGTCGAAACGCTCGTCAGGTAGTCGAATCGGTCGCCGCGGTTGACGTCCATCGCCTGCATGAGCGGCAGAAGCCCGTGCGTCGCATACGGATTGCCCGTGTGCTCCGCATTCCACTTGAGCCGCCAGTAGCCCTGGTAGCCGCCCTTCGCCGGGTCAAGGAAGTTGAGTTCCCGCAGGTCGTGGATGTAAGCCCCCTCGGCGTGCACGAGTTCGCCGAGCTTCCCCTGCCGCACGAGATTGAGCGTGAGCATCTCGATCTCGCCGTAGCAGCAGTTCTCAAGCTGCATGCAGTGCCGCCGCGTCCGCTCCGACGTCTCGACCAGCGCCCAGCAGTCGTCGATCGTCATCGCGCTCGGGACTTCGACCGCCACGTGCTTGCCGTGTTCCATCGCGTAGAGCGCCATCGGCGTATGAAGTTTCCACGGCGTGGTCACGTAGACGAGGTCGAGGTCGCTTTCGCACAGGGCCTTGTAGCCTTCCTCGCCCGAATATTCGCGCGCCGCCGGCTTGCCGTTCTCCTTCAGCCACTTCTGCATCCGACCGACGCGCTCGGGATAGAGGTCGCAAAGCGCCGCGATTTCCACGCCCGGAATCGCCGCCATGCGCTGCACCGCCCCCGGCCCGCGCATTCCAAGCCCGACGTGACCGATGCGCACCTTCTTTACCGCCGGCGCGGCGAAGGCGCTCATCGTTCCACGGCTCAGCTTCGCCGCCGACGAGACGCAACCCGCCAGCGCGGCGGTCGCGCCCATCCACGCCGTTCCCTTGAGAAAATCTCTGCGATTCGTGTCCACTTTCGTCGAAACCTTTCTGATAGTCGTGTCAAACGGGAGAATTATACCACATCCGCACCCGCCCTGCAAACGGAGGCGTTTGTCACCAAGAATCCAACGCCGCCAATGAAGAACCGCCCATCGTCTACCTGGAGTTTACCCATTTTTTGAGTGCGGAAGTGCGCCGCACCCGCGTGAATAA
>CAVFWY010000048.1:0-11212 GCA_963626175.1 Gemmiger sp. | reverse complement strand
TTCAGGCGCAGGTTCTGCGGCTGATGCGCCGTCTGCACCGGGCGAATTCGGGCGTTCTGCTCATCACGCACGACCTCGGGGTCGTCTCGCAGATGGCGACGAAAATCGCCGTGATGAAATCGGGGCGCGTGGTGGAGACGGCGGATGCCCCCGCCGCGTTCTTTGCCCGCCCGTCCCACCCGTATTCGCAAAAATTGATTGCCGAAGCGCGGCGAATGGAGTTCAAATGAAGAGAATTGGCATTATCGGAGCCGGGCGGTTTGGAATGTCGCTGGCAGAGTCGCTCGCAAATGCGGGCACGGAAGTCCTGCTCATCGACCGGAATCGTCCGGCGATGCAGAGCGCGAGCGAGTTTGCGACGGCCCTGCAGGGCGATGCGACCCAGCCGCACGTGCTGGAGGAGGCGGGGTTCGGCGAGTGCGACGCGGTGGTCGTCGCCATCGGCTCGAACGTCGAAGCCTCCATCATGGCGACAGCGAACTGCAAGGAACTGGGCGTTCAGACCGTCGTCTCGAAGGCGACGAGCGAACTCCACGGGCGCATCCTGCGCCGGATTGGCGCGGATTCCGTCGTCTATCCTGACCGGGACAGCGCCCACCGACTTGCGCGGGCGATCGCGAACCATGCCGTTGTCGATTTCCTCGAAGTGTCGGACGGCTATTCGATTGCCGAAATCGCCGTGCCGGAGGAATCTCGCGGCAAAACGCTCGCCGAAGCCGACTTCCGCCGGAAGACGGGCGTGACCGTGCTCTGCATCCGCCGAGCCGGCGAAGATCCGAAAAAGCCGCGCACGGTCGTGATTCCGCGTCCGCAGGAGGACACGTTGAAGGCGGACGATCGGCTGATCGTCTTCGGCGAAACGCGCAAACTCGACGAACTTTCCGAATAAGATGGGCGAATTCGTCATTCAGGGCCGAAAGACCATTTCCGGCGTTCACGCCGTGCAGGGCAACAAGAACGCAGCCCTGCCGATGATTGCCGCCGCACTGCTGACGGGCGAACCCGTCACGCTGACCAACGTGCCCGACATTGCGGACGTGGAGTCGATGCTTCAGGCGATGAAGGGGTTCGGCACGAAGGTGACGCGAGACCGCGCGGCGGGCACGGTGACGCTTGTCACGCGCAAGTTGAGGAGTGCGAAGATTCCGCCGGCGCTCGCGGCGAAGATCCGCACGAGTTTTCTCTTCGCGGGGCCGCTTCTCGCCCGCGCCGGACGCGCCTCGCTTCCGCCACCCGGCGGCGACGCCATCGGTCACCGCCGCCTTGACACCCATTTCGCCGGTTTCCGCGCACTCGATGCGAAGGCGGTGGCGGGGCGGACGGCTCTCCGCCTTCGGGGTGAGCTGAAGGGGACGCGCATCCTCCTTGACGAGGCGAGCGTGACGGCGACCGAGAACATCTTGATGGCGAGCGTGCTCGCTCACGGAAAGTCCGTCATCTACAATGCCGCGTGCGAGCCGCACGTCGTGGATCTCGCCACCATGCTGAACGCGATGGGGGCGAAGATCACCGGGGCGGGGACGAACCGCATCGAGGTTGAAGGCGTGGAGGCGTTGGTCGGGTGCGAGGCGAGGGTCGGGTGCGACTACATCGAGGCGGGCAGTTATCTTGTCGCGGCGGCGGTGACGGGCGGCGAACTCACCCTGACGGGCGTCGACCCCGAACCGTTCGAGGTTCTCGCGGGGGCGTTTGCCCGCTTCGGCGTGACGTGGACAATCGATTCGCGGACGAAAACGCTTCACTTCGTGCCGAAGAAGCGGCTGAAGATGAAATACGATCTCGGCGACGCAATCCCTTCGCTGGGGGACGGCCCCTGGCCGGCCTTCCCCTCCGACATGATGAGCGTGCTGATTGTGCTCGCCACGCAGGCGCGCGGCAACTGTCTCTTTTTCGAGAAAATGTTCGAATCGCGTCTTTATTTCGTCGATCACCTGCGGCAGATGGGGGCAAAGATCGTGCAGTGCGATCCCCATCGCGTGATGGTGACGGGGCCGTCCCAGCTGTTCGGCTCGAAGGTCAGTTCGCCCGACATCCGCGCCGGAATCGCCCTTGTCATCGCCGCGCTCGCGGCAAAGGGCGAGTCGCGCATTCTCAATGCGGAAACGGTCGATCGGGGCTATGTCGCGATCGAAAGGGAATTGACCGCCCTCGGTGCGGGCATTGTGCGTCAGTGTTAATCGCTGAATTATGGTATAATATGTTCTCGTTTCCCCGTTCGGGGTGTGTCACCTGAAGAATTGACGCATCTCAATGACTAAAAAGGGATTGTAGCTCAACTGGACAGAGCGACGGTTTCCTAAACCGTAGGTTGGGAGTTCGATTCTCCCCAGTCCCACCATTCTTCCGCTTATTATGCAACGGGGGTTGAACGGATGACGCGGCAGGGGTTGCCGACGGCGATGACGAAGGGCGGGATGTCCTTCGTGACGATGCTCCCCGCGCCGATTACGGTGCCTTCGCCGATTGTCACGCCTGGAAGTATCTTCACGTCTCCGCCCAGCCAGCAGTTGTCACCGATGGTAATCGGCCGCGCCCGCTCCAGTCCCCGATTGCGGCGTTCGACGTCAAGCGCGTGTTCCGCCGTATAGCAGCCGAGGTTCGGGCCGATGAAACAGTGTGCGCCAATCGTGATTCGCGCACCGTCCATCAGGTAGGCCCCGTGGTTGATGAAGGTTCCTTCGCCGATGAAGCAGTTCGTTCCGTAGTCGGTCTGGCACGGCGCGAGGATGGTGACATCCTTCTCCATGTGGGGGAAAAGCTCTTTCAGGACTGCCTCCCGCACGGACTTGTCGTTCGGCGGCGTGTGGTTGAAGGAAAAGCAAAGCGCCTCGGCGCGTTCGCGCAGGGCGAGCAATTCCGAGTCGAAATTGGCGTCATACCACTCGCCGGCGGCCATTTTCTCACGTTCGGTCATCATTTGCACGATTATATCATAAATCCGTACCATCCGTGGTAATAACGGTCACGCGACGTGATGCGCACGTGATGCGCATGTGCACGGCGCGGCGCACGCGGCGCAAAAGTCCGTCAGGCATTTTCCCACCTTCGCGAACGTGCGTTCGCGGTCTTTCACGGTCTTGAGCGCACATTCCCAGATGACGATCACATTCCAGCCCTGTTCGGTCCAGAGTTTCTCGTGTTCCGCATCGCGCCGCACGTTCGCCTTGAACTTCGCGTTCCAGAAAGCGCGATTTGACTTCGGCGCGGTCGCCTGTGGACACGTCGCCGCCTGCACGAGTTTGCGTCCGTCCCACGTCCAGCCGTGGTGATGCCAGAAGCATCCGCGGATTTCTATCAGGGTCTTCAGCTTCGGCAGGACGATGTCGGGCTTTCCGACGATCTTCTTGTCGCACGTGCGAAAGCGATATCCGTGCGCGAACAGCCACTTCCGCACGACAATCTCCGGCAACGTGTCCCGCGAATGAATCGCCGACATGATCTGCGAACGTTTCTCGCGGGTGAATTTATCCATGCTTTTATCTCCCAAGAGCCGTTTCAATTGTTTTCGCCCATAGTTTCCAAGGTTTTATGTTCCTTTCGTTCAGATTTTTTCTTCGTCGGATTCTCCTTTCACGCCTCAGCGAGGTGGCCAATACCCATTGATGTGAAATTGTTGCCCGTTGCGTTTTAGCGACTTTGATTTGCGAGGCGTTGTGAAGAGACAAATGATGTCCGCAAGCCAACCTATGCTGCAATGAACGTGATTCTCCGGCCACCTCGGCAAATTGCGATAGAACCGTATCGCCCATGCCGGAGCAGCGACGAGCAATGCAAGCGACCAATGGCAGCCGATAGAGGTCAACGCCGCCACCGCAAGTGCTGACAGAATTGTTGCCGAAAACACGGCGCGCCATGTTCGGCTTGCTATCCATCGCGGATCGGGATCGATGTGTCGAGTAGCGTGTCTCATAGTTTATTCATCATCCTCATAATAACTGTGGACAAGTTCAGAGAAGTATTTTCCTCCGGCTTCTTTTATTATGCCAAAACTCTCTTGCAAGTCCGGGACTGAGCCATAGGCGTTTATATCATCTGCAATCGAATCAAGAGGCGTGCATGGAATTTCATCCAACGCAATCCAGCTGACTGCGTTGGGATCGGCTCCTTTTTCAATCATGAACTTGATGAGTTCCTTATTGTGATAAGTCGCACTGTAAAGCGGTGTGCATTCGCAATACGGACAAAAATCAATGTCGCAGCCATGCGCAATCAAGAGATCGACTATTTCATGCGCGTTTTTGATTGCGGCATCACGGTTTTTAGAATCACCGACTGCGTCAAACAGCCTTGGTATTAGTCCCTTCGCATAACGTCCTCCGCTTGTTGCATTGGGATTTGCTCCTGCTTTCAACGCAACCTCTACCGTGGCAGGATCAAGCTTCTCGCAAGCTTCAATAAGTTCCTTGTCCAGCGAAGATGGGGATTTATTCATAATCTTCTCTCCGTTCAGGAATGCAAGCTCATCTTCCGTCAAATCAACGAAGTATTTTTCAATAGCATCCCATTTAGGTGCCGGCGTTTCATGATAGTCAGGAATGGTGTTGTCAAATTTGGTGGAATGGCTGACATTAGGTCGGTATACGGCGTCATCGGGAATTATCACTTCCTCTAACCGCTTTAATGTATCCCACGGGTGGGATCGCGCCGGTGCACGACCAAGTGCGCATTTGATTTCGTCCTTGTCCGCGAGGCTGCGCATGAGACGCCTGAATTCGGCGCAGTATTCCCGCACTCTGTCGGGTGCGTTGAACCTAATGGTGTTAAAACATTCGCTTGCCTCCACTATGTCGAAAGCGAGCGCCTCGGCTTCTGCGTCAGCCAGCCTCTTGCGGGTCGACTCCCAAAGCATCCGAGCATAATACGGGCTTTGTTTTCCATGCCAGCCATAGTAATCGTCGCTCCCTCCGTAGTGCGATTCGCACCCTCCAGCTGGCGCGTATATGGCAACGGGAACAAAACCGTTGTGCTGATTGAACCTGTGTATCAGCTGAAGTTTTCGGATTTGCTTCCAAGAGTACAACTCGTCAAGATGCTTTACTTTCATGTCGAAGCCTCCTCCGTCTCATCCCATATAGCCTTGAAGTGCGGCTTTGCGGATAGGAACTCGTCCACAGCGGACTTGAAATCCTCGTAGGAATAGTATTCGATGGCGTTGAACTTCCATCCTTCCTTCGTGACATATATGTCATGGAGCATTTCAATCGCTGCCATCTCATACGTGATTCGGTCGAAGTACAATGAGTAGGCGGTTCCTAATTCCACGAAACTCCAATGTACATGCTTCTCCGTACACTCGAATTTCTCGTGGTAGATTCTCGCGCATTCTGCCACTCCGCAATCGCACGTGAATAGATCCTGCACCCCTCGCTCTTCACCAAGGGAATTCAGAAGAGCGTAGGGTGAGATCGAAGTGGATGCAGTTCGATTCGTGTCAGGGTCATTCACTTCGATAGACCAGAAGACACCATCTTCGGAGTCTGCGGATTTCACGAATGGCGACTTCTCGATGATTTGCATTTCGTCATCCATTGAAACCTCCAAACTCAAAACGCGCGCCGGGATTCTGTATGTGAATCAGCATGGCATTGTAGGGAGCATACTTCTTGAAGTGCGCGGTAAAGTTCAACAGCTCCCTGAACTTCTCGGATGAGGCGTAATCTTGAACTGTCGCAAACAGCTCGTCTATGCCCTTGCGGAGCATCTGATTGTCATTGCCGAACGGAGAATCCTGCGATTTATCGCTCATGGTTTATTCCTTTCCGCCACAAAAGATCTTATCAATCCTATCAGGGTGCATTCAAGCTCGGTCTCAAACTCCTGCAATTGTTCTTGGGACAATCCGTCAGAACATCCAAACCCGATTTCGTTTTGTCCGTAGAAATCATGCTCGGTCAAAATCCAATCCGTCAACGATTCTTTGTCGGACATTGTGACATGAACACCGTTTCCTACTTCAAGTTCATAACAGGCACAAGCCGTCTGCTCATTCTCGTTCCAAACCCCACACTTACTGGACAACACACTAAACATTTTCTCATCGCCTGCAGGGGCAACAAGAACGATTGCTGCATTTCTCGATAGAGGGAAATCTGACAACCCACGCCATAGAAACCCATGCTTGCCGGCAAGATTCTTCACGATTCCGTGAATCGGACTGTCATCTTTCGACATAAGAACAAGCGGACAGGTCTCGTATTGACCGAATCTTTTCATAGTGATTTCTCCGCGATTGTCTTCCAGTATGGCATTGCCGTGTGTGCGACTTCAATCTCAACGTCCTCAATGCCGGACAACCGCTCCGCCATACGTTCGGCGAAATACACGGAACGATGCTGCCCACCAGTGCAACCGAAGGCGACTTGAAGATGATTGCGGTCATCCCGCTTGTATTGCTCTATTGATTGGCGGACAAGCGTTTCGGTCGCCTCAAGGAACGGCTCGACCGTCTCTGGGAAACGGGCGAAGAAGTCACAAACGGGCTTGTCGCGTCCCGTGTAACTGCGTAGAGTCTCGTCCCAGAATGGATTAGGCATGGCTCGGCAATCGAACACAAAGCCTCCTCCGTTGCCTGTCGCATCCTCCGGCAAGCCGCGCTTAAAGGAGAACGATAGAATAGTTATTTTCATACTGCGATCCAGTCTCCTTCGCCATGACGCCAAGCATACGAATACCGGAAACGATATTTGTCTCCGTAAAGGTTCTTAAGCTCCCGCGCCAATTCCATGCCCTCGTTATCTATCGCCAGCTCCTCGTCTGAAGGATTGCCTTCATAGTCACTCATTTTGTCGCTTGCGTCAAACTCATCCCACTTGTCCATCCATGCGCAAAGACGTCTCATCAGCCATTCTGGCAATTCCTCGCCACCCATTACGGCTCGACTCTCATTTGGGTAGAGATCGCCGTAACAAGGACCGATATATGAAGTCAATTCCGTTTCGTTGCATGGTAGGAGAAGCCACGCGAAAGAGCGTGGATAGTCAGGAAAGATTGTTATCCACGGACGCGTGTCACTACCGTTGTTCATCGCGCAACTTTTTATAGCTCATTGCCATGCAAAAACTCCTATTTGGGTCAAATGTAGATGTATTATATCATATCCCCTTTGCGTTCTCAGTGGCATCTCAATAAACATTTTTGAATCAAATGGTGGAGGTGAGGGGAGTCGAACCCCTGTCCGAAACAGCTCCGACCAAACTTCTACGCGTGTAGTGTGCCTTTCGTTTCGGACGGGGTACGCCGACCCACGGGCTTATCCCCGTCCAACCGTTCGATTCGGCTCCCTGCAGCGGGCGAGCGGAGCTCCCTGCAGCGAGATCTGCTCAATTAAGCCTCGGCGCTCAGCAGACATCGGCGCTTCGACTTCGCGGCCGTTATTTAGGCGGCGAGAGCGTAATCGTTGTTCGCAATTACAGTTTTTTCCCGTTTTTTAACGTGGCCAACGAGAATCCACGACGCGCAATCTGACCTCGGCGTATCCCGTCGAAACCGGATCACCCCCACTGGGGTTGTTGCGGATATTATAGCATATCTTTGCCTTGCCGTGCGCGGCGAAAGACGAATGCCGCGAAGGCGATTGCGACGAGGACGGAAAGCACCACCGAGACGCCGAGCGGCAGACCGTGGGGAATCGGTCCGAACGGCTGCCCCTTGTCCGCCGACGTCCAGAGGATGAACGTCGTGACGACGCTCGTCATGAACATCCCCGGCACGAGCGTCATCAGTGCGGACCAGGTGCGCCCCCCGCGCAGAAGCCAGACCGTGCAGGCCATCAGCGTCGTCGCCGACATCACCTGGTTGCCCCACGCGAAATAGTTCCAGACGTGCGCGAACGACTCCGCGCTCAGGTTGCTCCACCACAGGCAGAGCGAGACGAGCGCGACGAGCGGAAGACAGACGAGGACGCGCGCGCCCATCTTCGCCTGTTCGACGCCCAGCATTTCCGCCAGGCTCAGCCGTGCGCTCCGAAGCCCCGTGTCGCCGCTCGTAATCGCCAGCACGACAATCGCGAAGACCGTCACGCCGCCCATCCACGGTCCGAGCATCCACTTCGTGACGTTCGCGAGCACGTCCGCCGGCGGCATCGCGAGGTTGTCCGGGCTGTGGTTATACATCGCCAGCGCCGCCGCCGCCCAGATCATGGCAATCACACCCTCGGCAATCATCATCCCGTAGTAGGTGAGCCGCGCCTCGCGCTCGCTGCGCATCGTCCGCGCCACGATCGGACTCTGCGTCGCGTGGAAGCCGCTGATGATGCCGCAGGCGATCGTCACGAAGAGAAGGGGGAAGAGCGGACTGCGTCCGTCCGCGTTGAACACCTCGGCGCGATACCGCAGGAACGCCGCGCCTTCGTCGAGAATCGAGGGGTCTTTCAGCCCGTACCAGACGAGCGCCCCGCACATGGCGATCGAGCCGATGACGAGCACCGCGCCGAAGAACGGGTAAATCGCCCCGATGATCTTGTCCACCGGAAAGAGCGTGGCGACCACGTAGTAGACGAAGATGATGCCAACCATCCACCAGAAGAAGGGGATGTGGGGGAAGACCGTCGTGTCGATGAGCCGCGCCGGGACGTTGATGAAGACCGCCACCATCAGGATGAGAAGACCGATCATCATCCATGAAAAGACCGCCGAATAGCCACGCCCGAGATGCGTCCGTATGATTTTCGGCAGGTTCGCGCCGTTCATGCGGATCGAGACCATTCCGCTCACGAAGTCGTGCACGGCCCCCATGAAGACGCAGCCGACGGGAATGATCAGCAGGGCGACCTTGCCGAACTTGATGCCCGCGATGACGCCGATGACCGGGCCGATGCCCGCGATGTTCAGCAGCTGAATGAGCATGTTCTTCCATTTCGGCAGCGGAACGTAGTCCACGCCATCCGGGTTCGCCATCGCCGGGGTCGGACGGTCGTCCGGACCGATTACCCGTTCGACAATGCGCCCGTAGGTGAAATAACCGACAATCAGGAAGACAATTCCTCCGAGAAACCAACTCATCTTTATTATTCCTTTCTTTTAAGCAAAACAACGGCGTGGACTTCAATGCCCACGCCCGCACCGACGTCATCCATCCGTTCGTTCGTCTTCCCTTTCACCGAGACTGCCGCGACATCCGCCGCGTTCGGAAAGAGAATCCGCGCGAGGTTTGAGCGAATCGCATCGACGAACGGACGCAACTTCGGGCGTTCGCAGATGACGGTCGCATCGACGTTCCCGACAGCCCAGCCCGCCGCGTCGATTTCGGCGACGACCGTCGCGAGCAACTTCATCGAGTCCGCGCCTTTCCACTTCACGTTCGTGTCGGGGAAATGCGAGCCGATGTCGCTGAGCGCCGCCGCGCCGAGAAGCGCGTCGATGACCGCGTGGGCGAGCACGTCCGCGTCGGAATGCCCGGCAAGCCCCCGGGCCTGTGGAATCTCCACGCCGCCCAGAAGCAGTTTCCGTCCCGCCTCGGAGGAAAACCGATGCGAGTCATATCCGAAACCTATGCGAATGTCGCTCATGTGGCACATATTATACCATAATATGGTATAATGTCCGCGTTCCGCCCCTGGCAAGGCCGGTGGCAGAACCCATAGGTCGGGAACTGACGCGGCAACGCCGCGCTCCACCCCGCGACCGCATAAGATGTTTTAGCGTCAACGCTAACAAGTCGTTCTACAGAAATACTACCACTATTTCATAAAACTGAACGGCATGAGAGCGGATGATGCGCTCAGTTGGGCGTATTGTCTCTTCGTGCATTCAGTTTTGACCTGTGGTAGGGTTTCTGTAGAGTGCATGGGAAGATAGTGCGCTCTTTTCATGCATGTGAGGAGAGGTTCCCGCGGCGGAGTTGCGCATGAAATGAGGCGTTTCATGAAGAAAGCGGCGGGCATTAAGTCGGGCAAGGGTAAGAAGACACTCCTTATTATAGGCATCGGGGCGGTTTTGTTTGTCGCGGGCGAGGTTTACGCACGTTTGGGACTCGGCCTTGGCGATCCGCCGCTTTCCATTGCCGACGAGAAGATTGAGTATCTCTTCGCCCCTAATCAGGATTGTCACCGCTTCGGCAACCGCATCCATTACAACGATGTTTCGCTGCGGAACGATTATGACAGCAGCGTTATGACAAACGGATGTGAGGTTGTCCTGATGTTGGGCGATAGCGTTCTTAACGGCGGCGTTCTAACAGACCAAGATCGTCTCGCGACCACCATTGCCGAGCGTGACTTGCGGGCAGAGGGACGCGACATCCGCATCTTGAACTGTTCGGCTGGAAGCTGGGGGCCTGTGAATTGTGCGGAATATGTCCGCAAATACGGCGATTACGGAGCGAAAAGCGTGTGGATGCTTCTGAATCCCGGCGACCTGTGGGATGTCCCTGATTATACGCCCATCGTGGGGTCGCGGGCGTTTCCCGACAAGAAGCCGCTTCTCGCGAGTTGGGAATTGGTGAATCGCTATCTTGTGCCGCGCATTCAGGGCCTGTTCAAGCCCAAAGTGAGTCGCATTGTGTCGGGCGAAGGACTAATCCGCGGCGGAATGACCAAGGACGCGGCAGAAGCGGCGAGTCTCGCGGCGATTAAGTACTGCCTTGACCGAGTGCCGCAGAAACGCGGCATTATTTACTTGAGGCTCAAGACGGATTGGAGTAGTGTGACACTTGGCGAAGGTGAAGCCAAGTTGAGGGAGTTCTGCAAGAAGAATGGTTACGGCTTTCGCCTTCTTGAGCTTAAGCCAGAGACCGACTACCGCAAGAACGACGGAATCCACATCAATGACAACGGACAGCAAAAGCTCGCCGAACTCATCAAGTCCATCATCCGATAAGCGTTTTCGTCCATGGGGTCACCCCATGGACGTAGATTTCTTAACAATCCGTTAACGCGGATGTGATATAATGCGTGGCAGTGAGGTCGTTCAGGCGAGCGGCCAGGTTGATTTCTTGCAAACTCGAAAAGGACAACTATGCTGAAAGTTGAGAACTTGAAGAAGAACTTCGGCTCGTTTCAGGCGGTGAAGGGGATTTCCTTCTCCGTCGGGAAGGGCGAGGTTCTGGGCTTTCTCGGGCCGAATGGCGCGGGCAAGTCGACGACGATGCGAATGATTACGGGCTTCCTGCCGCCGACGTCGGGTCGAGCGGTTATCTGCGGTCACGACGTGACAACCGATTCGGTCGGCGCGAAGCGGTGTCTCGGCTACCTGCCCGAATCCGCGCCGAGCTATCG
>CAVFWY010000047.1:0-11781 GCA_963626175.1 Gemmiger sp. | reverse complement strand
TTTCGGTGGACGCGGCGGACGAGCCGCACATGAACACGCGCGCCCCTTCGTCCGCGAACTTCTTCACGAGCCAAAGCCCCGTATTGCGGTTGCCGCCCGTCACGAGGACGGTCTTGCCTTCAAACCTCTTCACTGCAGAATCCTTTCTTTCAAACTTGCATTCAACGTCAAATTAAGGTTGCACATATTATACTACAGGCGGCGCGTCGGCACGTCCTCTTTTGCGCAAGTAATTTCAACCCTATTGCGCAAACAGACCCGATATGCTACAATTCCCGCCATGAAGACCGTCCTCTACGTCAAGACCAGCGACCGGCCGCCGGCAATCCTGAAGAACAAGGGATTCCTGCGCGGCGCGCATACCGCCAGCTGGCAGGTTCAGTCCGCCACGCTGGCGGAGATCTCCGCCGCGAAACTCAAGGATCTCATCAGGTTCTGGAAGGCGGATGCGCTCGTCTGCGACTGCGGCGGGCTGATCGCGCCCCCGAACCTGCGGCAGTTCGCGCACCTGCCCGCAATCTGGATTTCGTGCCGCCCGCCCAGGGACGACGCGAAGGTCTTCACCGTCAACGACGATTCCGCCGCCGTGGCGGAACTCGCCGCGAAGGAACTCCTGCAACTCGACTATACCCACTTCGCCTTCGTGCACTTCCCCCACAGCCGCGTCTGGTCGCGGGAACGCGCCGAGCGCTTCGCCGAAATCGTCGGAATGCACGGCTACGACTGCCGCGAATTCAAGTCGGACAACGCCGCCGACACCCAGGCCTGGCTCAACCGACTCAAGGCGTGGATGGAGGCCCTGCCCAAGCCCTGCGGACTCTTCGCCGCGAACGACGAGATCTCCAACCACGTGCGCGGCATTTGCAGAGCCAGGAAGTGGAAAATCCCCGGCGACGTCGCCATCGTGGGCGTGGATAACGACGAGTCCATCTGCGAATCGGCGCAATCCAGCCTCTCGAGCGTGCTCGCGGACAACGAACAAATGGGCTTTCTCGCCTCGCAGCTGCTCGCCGAACGGCTGCGCAATCCGCGCCTGAAGCCCGTCCGAAGCACCGTTCCGCCGCTGATGGTCGTGCGCCGCGAATCCACGCGCCCCTACCGCGCCCCGAACGGATACATCGCAAAGGCCCTCGAACTCATCAGCGAGAAGGCCTGCGCGGGTATCCGGGCGCGGGACGTCATCGCCGTGATGAAGGGTTCGCGGCGGACGGCGGAGATGCGCTTCAGGGAGGCGACGGGACACTCGATCCTGGACGAGATCATCCGCGTGCGAATGACCCGCGCCAGGGAATTGCTCGCGAGCGACCGCACCCGCCCCGTCAAAGTCGTCGCCCAGATGTGCGGCTATGCGTCCGAAGCCACCTTCCGCCGCGTCTACGCCACCCACCTCGGCGAATTCCCCAAGCGAAGGGGGTGATGCGGCTTATGAGATACGCTGTCATTTCCGACATTCATGCGAACGCGACGGCCCTGAGGCTCGTGCTGAAGGATGCTGCGGCGGCAGGGGTGGGGCAGGTCGTCTGCCTCGGCGACGTCGTCGGCTACGGACCCGAACCGCGCGAGGCGACCGCCCTCGTCCGGAGGTTCGCGTCCGTCGTCATCGCGGGCAACCACGACGATGCGGTGTCGGGGCGCATCTCGGCGGACGACTTCATCGATCTCGCCGGCGATGCCGTCCGCCGCCACCGTGCGACACTGAACGCGGGGCAAATCGACTGGCTGAAGTCCCTTCCCCACGTTGCGCGGCTGGAGGGCGCACTCGCCGCGCACGGCGACTTCACCGCGCCGAAGGACTTCCCCTACGTTTCGGACGAAGCGGATGCCGCCGCGAATTTCGCCGCGACGGATTCGCCGCTCCTTTTCGTCGGGCACACGCACGTTCCGCTCGTCTTCGTCGTGGGCGCAAGCGGAACGGTCCACAAACTCAAGCCCTGCGACTTCACGCTTGAAGCGGGCAAACGCTATATCGTAAACCCCGGCTCGGTCGGCTATCCGCGCGAAGAGGGCGGCGTCTGCCAGTCTTCCTATGTGATTTACGACTCATCCGCCCGCACCGTTCAATTCCGGTTCCTGCCGTTTTCCGTGGCGAGCGTCATGCAGCGGGGCGGCGAACCGAGGCGGATTCGCAAGCGAACCGTCTTTGCCGCGCTTGCGCTTGCTGCCGGGATCGCCGGCGGAGTCGCGTCCTATGTTCTTGCACCCCGTCCCGACCCCGTGCGCGTCGAAGTGACGCGGGCCCTTCCCGAAATCGACCCGTCTCTCGTGCTGACGAACCGCGTCCTCACGCTTGGGCACGGCATGAAGAACGTCCGCGCCAATCTGAAGCTAAAGCGGGAGAAACTCGGACCCGTCCAACTCAAGGTCGTCTTCCGAAACGCCAACAACGAGGAAATCGGCGGCTGGCAGGATGCGGTCAGACTCTCGTCCTCAAAGGCGATTCAGATTCCGGCGAACGGACTGACCGCCGAGTTCACCGTCTATCGGATGCGCGCGGAAGATCCGCCGCGCACCATCCTTTCCTTCAACCCGAAGGCCTCGGCCAAATGAGCCGAAGTCGCCTGACGGAGCAGGCGACTGCAAGACCTTGAACGCACCCGCGCCTGAGCCTTGCTTCGCGGCAAAAGGCGGTGTCCCGTCCGCGAGTTTTGCCGGACATCGCTCCGCCGATGTCCCATGAGATTCAACTGCGCGGCACTCCTGCTCATGATGACTGTTTCCCTTCACTTTCACAACGGACTGCTCTGCCCATCAGAACAAGCGGAGATGCGCATCAAAGGGAGGCCGAGATGCGCATCAAGGGGGGTGGTTGATGCGCATCAAAAGGGGTCAAGATGCGCATTCGGACGGGCGGAGATGCACAGGGGAACGGGCGGAGATGCGCATCTAGACGGGAAACCATCACGTTGGTTTGCAAAAAGCATCGCGTTGGTTTTGCAAAAGTATCGTGTTGGTTTTCACAAACCATCGTGATGGTTTCCCGATTTGCTTACGAGCCAAGCCCGTCCTCACTGCCATCTTTGCCCGTTTCGCTCGGATTGTCCGCCCGTTTTGTTGATGATGTTCCGCCGCGCTCTTGCGCATCTCGTTTGCCGCGCCTGCCGACCCGCAGGCCCCGACAAGCGCACCACCGCCGCCACGCCTTCACATCTCGCTCCGCTCCCCGTCGCGGGGCTTTGTCTCACGAAGCGGTTCTCAAGCCGCCCTCCGAAAGACCGGACAGCCGATTCCGATTCTCCCGATCACCACGGCTATCCCCCTCCCCAAAGACCGTCTGCGGACATCAGAAGGCGACGCTGAGTCCGCAGACTTCCGGTTCAAGCGAGATGCCGAAGCGGAAATAGACGCGGTTGTGCATGAGTCGGGCGAGCGCAAGGAAGTCCGACGCGGTTGCATCGGGTCCCGAAACGATGACGTTCGCGTGTTCCGCCCAGACCGCCGCGCCGCCGACGCGCAACTCCTTCGCGCCCGCCGCCTCGAGAAGCCGTCCCGCGAAATCTCCGGGCGGATTCTTGAAGACGCTTCCCTTCGTCCCCGACGGAAACCGCTTCCGCCGCGCCAGGTAGTCCGCCGCGTCCGTCTTCGCCGCGTTGTCGGGCAGGGGTTTCAGCACGAAGTCCTGAATCTCGCCCGTAATGTCCGAATGGCGGTAGGCGAAGCCGCAGTCCTCCGCCGAACGCCACGCGCCATCCACCTTGACCCGCGCAATCACTTCGGAAATCGAATGACCGAACGCCCCCGCGTTCATGCGGATCCAGCCGCCGACCGTGCCGGGGATGCCGGCCATCCACGGAATGCCAAGGCTTGCCCCCGGCTGACCCGCGGGTCCCTCGGTCTTCACGTAGACCTCTCCCGTCTGAAGGTCGCTCTTCCACGTGTTTGACCCCGCGCCAATCCAGATTCGCTTCTCGGGCGGGGGCGTCCACGCTCGCACGAGCGGTGCGAGGTCGATGATGCTGCCCGCGCCCAGCAACAGCGCAACGTCCCCTTCTCGCATCTCACTTCGCACATGATGCCACGCCTCCTCGCACGAACGCGCCAGCTTGACGGGCACGCCCCGTGCGCGACATTCCGCATAGAGATCGGCGACATCGCCCCCCTCCACGGGCTTCTCGAACGCCGCGTAGGTCGGGCAGAGAACCGCCTCGTCCGCCCCGGCGAACGCGGCGGGGAAGTCGGCGAGCAGCGCCTTCGTGCGCGAATAGCGGTGCGGTTGGAAAAGGACGCGCAACTTGCCGCGACAGACTGCCCGCGCCATTGAAACCGCGCAAGCCATTTCCGTCGGATGGTGGGCGTAGTCGGTGTAGACCCCCTCGCGCAACTTCTGGAAGCGGCGGTCGGGGAGTTCCGCGACGACACGCGGCAGAACCGCCGCGATGGCGTCCGCCGAATGGCCGCGCCGCAGGGCGACCTCGACGGCGGCGCGGGCGTTCTTCCTGTTGTGCGGCGCGAGGTTCAGCGTCTCGACAAAGTCGAGCGGCGGCAGGGTCTCGCTCTCGATGATGGCTTGCGCCTGGCTTTTCGCCGTCGCGTAGCAGGCGGCATACGCCTCGGGCGTCTTGAAATGGTCGGGGTGGTCGTATTCGCAGTTCGTGACGACGAGCGTCTTCGCGCGGTAAAGCGCGAGCGTGCCGTCGCTCTCGTCCGCCTCCACGACCAGCACGGGCGGACGCTCCACCGGGCCTTCGCACCCGGCGACGGGGAACGACCCCGTCTCGCCGCCAATCGCCCACTCGACGCGCTCGCCGAGGGCGAGCAGGAGTTTCGCCGCGAAGGTCGAGGTCGTCGTCTTGCCGTGCGAACCGCAGACGGCGACCGCGTCGCATCCGTTCACGACTTCCGCGAGCATTTCGCCGCGAAAGCGCAGGATGCCGCGTTCGGCGGCCTCGCGGCGTTCGGGATTCGCCTGCGGCACGGCGGGGGTCATCACCACGCAGTCCGCGCCCGCGACGTGTTCCGCCGCGTGGCCGGTCCGAACGGGAATGCCGAGCCCCTCAAGCCACTTCGTGCGCGGCGTCGGGCGCAGGTCGCAGCCCGACACCTCGTGCCCGCGCTCCTTCAGGAGGAACGCGAGCGCGGCCATCCCGACGCCGCCGATGCCCGTGAAGTGAACCTTCACACCCGCGTCCCGTCCTTTCAGACCTTCGGCAGACAGGCGAAGCCCTTCGCGAGATCGTCGTCCGTCGGCACGTAGTCGCTCATCGTGCCGTCGTTGAACTTGCCATAGGCGACCATGTCGAAGTAGCCCGTGCCCGTGAGACCGAAGACGATCGTCTCGGCCTTGCCCTCCGCCTTGCAGCGCAGCGCCTCGTCAATCGCCACGCGGATGGCGTGGGACGACTCCGGCGCGGGGAGCGTGCCTTCGGTGCGGGCGAAGAGCGTCGCCGCCTCGAAGACCTTCGACTGCTCGACCGCCCGCGCCTCGATGAGATGCTGGGCGTAGAGTTCGGAGAGCGTCGCGCTCATGCCGTGGTAGCGCAGTCCGCCCGCGTGGGACGGGGACGGGATGAAGCCGCTGCCGAGCGTGAACATCTTCTGCAGGGGGCAGACGCGCCCCGTGTCGCAGAAGTCATAGGCGTATCTGCCGCGGGTGAACGACGGACAGCTCGCCGGCTCGACGGCGATGATGCGGTAGTTGTCCTCGCCGCGCAGGATCTGCCCCATAAACGGCGCAATCAGTCCCGCCAGGTTCGAGCCGCCGCCCGCGCACCCGATGAGCACGTCGGGATGAACGCCGAGCTTGTCGAGCGCGGCCTTCGTCTCAAGCCCGATGATGGACTGGTGCAGGCAGACCTGGTTCAGCACGCTGCCGAGCAGGTAGCGGGCGTTCGGCAGCTTCGACGCGGCCTCGACCGCCTCGGAAATCGCGCAGCCGAGCGAACCGGTCGTACCGGGATGCTCCTCGTTGATCTTGCGCCCGATTTCGGTCGTCATCGAGGGCGACGGGGTGACGTCCGCACCGTAAGTCCGCATCACCTCGCGGCGGAACGGCTTCTGCTCGTAGGAGCACTTCACCATGTAGACGTGGCAGTTCAGCCCGAAGAACGCGCTCGCCATCGAGAGCGCCGTGCCCCACTGCCCCGCGCCCGTCTCGGTCGTCACGTCGGTCAGCCCCTGCGCCTTCGCGTAGTAGGCCTGGGCGATGGCGCTGTTGAGCTTGTGCGAGCCGGAGGTGTTGTTGCCCTCGAACTTGTAGTAGATCTTCGCGGGCGTGCCGAGCGCCTTCTCGAGGAAGTAGGCGCGCACGAGCGGCGACGGACGATACATCTTGTAGAAGTCGCGCACGGCGGCGGGAATCGGGATGAAGGGCGTCGTGTCGTCCAGTTCCTGCTTCACGCATTCGCGGCAGAAGACGTGCTCGAGTTCCTCCGCCGTCACGGGCTTCAGCGTCGCCGGGTTGAGGAGCGGCGCGGGCTTCTGCTTCATGTCCGCCCGCATGTTATACCACGCCGTCGGCAGTTCGTCTTCGCTCAGATAGGTCTTGTAGGGTATCTCGTTCATTGTTTTGATTCTTTCGTTCTTTTCCGTTAAGTCGGCTTCAGGTTGCGCCGTTTTCCTTGCGCGGCAGAACCGCCGCCGCGAGAAAGGCGAAGACAAGCGGCAGGATCACGAAGTTCGCACACCCCGTGCGGACGACCTCCCGCGTCTCGATCCGCTCGTCGGCGGCGAGTTTCGCAAGCGGCGCGAGCGCACTGAGCGGATGCGTCGCCTCGGCGACGAACCGCGTAATCGTCAGCCCGATCCTGTCCGCCGCGTTCGTCTCGAGTTCGTCCGGATACTGCTCGACGATGCTCGGGCTGACTTCGCTCAGGATGAGGATCACGATTGCCGTGAAGAGCGCGGGGGCCTGCCCGAGACCCGCGCCGAGAAAGACGCCGAGCGAAATCAGCAGCACGAGAAGACCGAGCAGTTCGACATAGGCGCGCAGAAGGTTCCGGCCGAAGCCGTCCGCCGGGACGAGCAGGTTGATGTCGCGGCGCGGACGGAGCATGACCGTCGATTTCCCCTCGTTTGCGAACGAGAGTTCGCTCACCCCGTTCGTCCGCGCGGCGATCGCATCGAGCGGGAACACGGAAACCGCCTGCGTGATGTTGCTCACGACGCCCGAGCGATTGCCGAAGACGAGCGTCCCGCATACGTCCGTGCGCAAGTCGAACGCGCTTGAGAACCGCATTTGCACGGCGAGGTCGTCCGTCGGTCGGTCGGACGGCAACGTCGCCATCTTCCACGTCGCCACCGCATTCGTCGGAATCGCCTGGTAGTGATCGACGGCGCGCTGGGTCAGGAGACGAATGACGACCGCCTTCTTCGCCTTCTTCACCTCTTCGGGCGTCTCGGGGTCCTGCAGATACATCTCATACATCTTCTCCGCCTCTTCGCGCGGGCTGGGCAGGACGGGCGCAATCACGTGCCGGCACGGGCGCGACAGATCCTGCCGCGCCGCCTCGATGCCGGTCGCCGCGCCGAGCACGAGCGCACCCGCGACGGAAAGCGCGGCAATCTTGCCGAGCGCAATCGTGAAGAACCGCACGGGACGCACCATCGTCAGCTGAAGCCGCTTCGCCTCGCGTTCGCGGGCAATCGAACTCGCGGCGGAGGCGAGAAGCGTCACGGAAAGGAGCGCGACGACTCCGCCGAGGGAATACTTCAGGCACATCTGCCGCGCACCCTCCGCCGTGCCGTCCGCGACGAGCAGACGCGGCGCGGCGAACATCCAGGCGACGGAAGCCCCCAGCAGCAGGGCGAGCGTCTTCGTCCGGAGAAGCGAAAGGAACTCAAGCGAGAAAATCCGCCAGAACGAACTCATCGGCATCTCCAACTTTCGCGAGGAAGAAATCCTCCAGCGACTCGCCCAACTCGGCGACCTTGCCTTCCGCAACCGCCCGCCCGCGGTTCAGGATCATCACGCGGTCGCACACGTCCTCCGCATCGGCGAGGAGGTGGGAGGTCATCAGGATCGTCATCCCGTTCTTCGCCAACGCCTTGATGAGCAGTTTCACCTCGCGCGTCGAAACGGGGTCGAGGCCGGAAGTCGGCTCGTCGAGTATCAGCAGTTCGGGCTTTCCGATCAGGGCGGAGGCGAGGGCGACGCGACGCGCCATGCCCTTCGAGAACCCCGCCACGGGGCGATTCGCGACATCCGTCAGCTTGACCATCCGCAGGAGTTCGTCCGCCCGTTCGCGGGCGACGGCGCGCTTCAGTCCGCACAGCCCCGCATAGTAGGCGAGCGTCTCCCGTGCCGTCAGGAACGGGTGCAGGTAACTGAGTTCGGGCAGATAGCCGAGTTTCGCCCGCGCCGCGACCGTGCGCGGCGGAAGGCCGAAGAGCTCGACCTTGCCCGAGGACGGCGAAAGCAGCCCGAGTATCATCTTGATCGTCGTCGACTTGCCGCTACCGTTCGGGCCGAGCAGCCCGAACGTCTCGCCACGACGCACGGCGAGGTCGAGTCCGTCGACGGCCTTCACCGTCGGTCTGAGCCAGAAGTCGCGGAAGATCCGCGTGACCTTTTCAAGTTGAATTACGGCTTTGTCGCTCATGAGATGTCCCGTCCGTTGAAAAGTCCGACGCCGAGGAGCAGAAGTCCGCCGACGGCGGGCAGGATCGCCGCCGCCGCCCAGAGGCAGTAACCCGCGCCGACCGAACCGCCGTTCGCCAGCGCGTCCGAAAGGCAGTAGTTGCCGAGCGCCGGAAGGAAGAGCGCCGCGACGAGTGCCGCGCCTGTGGCGGCGGCGTTGGCGCGAAGGCGCACGGCAAACGCGGCGGACGCGGCAAGAAGCACGAGCGAGGGAAGCGCCGCGAGCAGAAGGACGGGGAGAACCCGCCCCGCCAGCGCGGCATTGAAGCGGTAGACCGTCCCTGCCAGCGCGAGGCCGAGGGCAATCACGTTCGCCGAGAGCGTGAAGCGGAAGCGGGCAAAGCGGTTCAACGCCGCCGCGACGACAATCGGCAGGACGAGAACCGCCACCGCACACGCGAGCGATGGACCCCACAGCCGGGCGATGTCCCCGCGCACCGCGGCAATCGCCCCGCCGATCTCCGCGCCGTTCACAACCGTCAGCGCAACGCCGCCGACCGTCAGGACGAAGGCGAGGAAGGCGAGAAAAAGCCCGACGAACTTCGCGCAGAAGAAGAGCGGACGCGAGACGGGCAAGGCAAGGGCCGAAAGAACCGTCCCCGACTCAATCTCCCGCCGATAGACGCGAATCGGCGCGAACACCGCGAGAACGCCGCCGCCGAGGAGCAGCGCCGAAATGCCGGCGTCCCGCGCCATGCGCGAGGGTTCGCCGAACTGGTGGTAGTGGAACGCCGGGGCGAGCACGGCCAGTGCCAATGCGGAAATCGTGAGCAACAAAACAAACGGTTCTCCGAGAATCTCGAGAACCGTTGCCTTGACAAGTGCACGCCAGCGCGTCATACCCGCCATCAGAACATCGGGGTCGTCGTATTGACGTAAAGAAGCCAGGCGAGAGCGCCTATCGCGATGCACGCCGCGACCTGGGCAATCAGGCTGACGATTGCGAACGCACCCGTCACCGCCGCCTCGCCGTTCGCAGGCGCCGCAACCGGCGCAACCGGGGGAAGGTTCGGGATGTCGGGAATGTCCGCGACTTCGTCCCCCGTCGCCGCAGGAGCGGAAGCCGCCGCTGTCGTTGCGGGCTTCTTCACGCCGAACTTGCCCGCCGGACGGACAATGCCGCTCGGACGCGAAATCTTCAGGGTCTTGCGCTGCGTGATGGTCGGCCCCGGCTGGGCGGAAGCCGTCACGGTGGTCGCCGCGCTCACGGACGGAGCGGGCGCACTCGCCGCGTCCGTCGCCTCCGCCGGTTTCGGCGCGGCACTCGGCGCGGACGGCAACCCGACGGGACGCTTGATCCGAATCGTCTTCATCGGCGCATCGTTCGACACGGGAGCCGCGCCCATCGCGTCCGAAAGCGAGATGCGCGAGGTCTTCGACTTCGCCGCCTGCTTCTGCGCATCCGTCAGTTCCGCATTCGCGGGAGCGACGGCGGGCGGCTCGGACTTCGGGAGTCCCGGATCGGCGATGATGCCCGTCTTGTGGAGAATCGCCTGCTGGGGAATCGGCGCGGTGATGTTCTTCAGGTTCTGCGTCACCACCTTCAGGGCTTCGAGCGGCTTCGGGGCTTCGGGAAGTTTCTCCGCGGCGGGCGCGGCGGAAACGGGGGCCGCTTCCGGCTTTGCCGCGACCTTCTCCGCCGGAGTCGCCGCCGAGGGCGCGGCGGGCGGGCGAATCGTCGGGCGCAAACCCGTCTGCGTCGGGAGTTTCATCCCCTTCGTGGCGAGACCCGGTTTCGGCGGCAGGCGAACGCCGGGCTTCAGCCCGGTGACGGTCCCGTTCGGCTTCGGCGGCAGCTTCAGCCCCGCCGTCGCAAGCGTCGGTTTCGGCGGCAACTTCAATCCGGGCTTCAGCCCCGTCTGCGTCGCACCGTCCGCACCGGGCTTGCGAATCACGGGCTTCAACTTCAGCGTCGCCGCGTGCGCCGACGCCGGCTTCGCCAGCGGATCGGCCTTCGGCGGCTCAACCGCACTGATTGGACTCATCGGATTTTCTTCTGCCATCGTTCGCCTGCTCCTGTTTGATGTTTGAGAATGGGCTGAAACGACCTCAGACGGCCATCACTTCGGCTTCCTTGGTCTTCAGCTCGGCGTCGATCTTCGCGATGCCGTCGTCCGTCGCCTTCTGAATCTTCTCCAACCCCTGCTTCATGTCGTCTTCGGAAATCTTCTTATCCTTCTCAAGCTTCTTCACCGCGTCGTTCGCGTCGCGGCGCACGTTGCGCATCGCGACCTTCTGCGCCTCGGCCTGGGTCTTCGCGACCTTCACAATCTCCTTGCGGCGTTCCTCGTTCAGTTCGGGGACGGTGATGCGCAGAACCTTGCCGTCCGTCTGCGGCGTGACGCCGATGTTCGCGGCGAGAATCGCCTTGTTCATCCCGTCCAGCACGGTCGGGTCGAACGGGGTGATCTTGATCTGCCGCGGCTCCGGGGTCGAAATCGTGCCGAGGTTCTTGATCGGCGTGGGGCAGCCGTAGTAGTCGACCTTGATCTGGTCGACCATCGCGGGACTCGCCTTGCCGGTCCGCAATCCCGCGAACTGCTGCTTCAGCGCGTCAAAGCTCTTCTGAATCTTGGACTGTGCGTCATTCAGGACTTCACTTACCGTTTCCATATCTTTATGTTTTCGCTCGTTGGGGTTTGTTTCGTCAAATTGTCAGGCGGTTCGCTTGTTGCTGACCAGGGTGCCGACCGAATCGCCGCAGACGACGCGCGAGAGCGCATCCTTGTCGAAGAAGTCAAAGACGATGATCGGGATGCCGTTATCCATGCACAGCGCGAACGCGGCGGAATCCATCACCTTCAGACGCTTCTCGATCGCCGTCTCGTAGTTGAGCTGGCCGTATTTCTTCGCCTTCGGGTCTTTCTTCGGGTCGGCCGTGTAGATGCCGTCGACCTTCGTCGCCTTCAGGAGCGCATCCGCGCCGATTTCGCTCGCCTTGAGCGCGGCGGCCGTATCGGTCGAGAAGTAGGGGTTGCCCGTGCCGCCCGCGAAGATGCACACGCGCCCCTTTTCGAAATGGCGCAGGGCGCGGCGCTGGATGAACGGTTCGGCGAGTTTCGGCATCTCGATCGCCGTCATGAGCCGCGTCGGGACGCCGATCGCCTCGAGCGCATTCATCATCGCAAGCCCGTTGATGATCGTCGCGAGCATGCCCATCGAGTCGCCCACCACGCGGTCCACGCCCTTGCCCGCACCCGTCAGCCCGC